>JBLHKE010000620.1:0-4888 GCA_047619485.1 Verrucomicrobiales bacterium
GTCCGCAAGCTTCAGACCAGTCCGAAGCCGAAGGTGACGACAACCAATCGGAAGAACCCAGAGCCGAAGATCAGCCAGCAGCTGACGAAACAGGCAAGGACGACGGTGTCGAAGCCAAGCAGCCGGAGCTAGACACACCTGCGCCTGAAGCCGAGACCTCTGGGGACGACTCCTCAGCAGGCGACCGCTCCGAAGAAGATGACTAGTGCTGTGACGCAAGCGCCCCTGCTTGTATCCCATCGACTGCATCTGCCCGCCCGTTCAGGGTAGGCTAAAACCTGTCCACGATTCGCCCTCGACGAAACCACCTCACGGTGGTTCACTCGGTCATGGCCTTTCGACCCGACCACCTTCTTCTCGCCACTCTTGGAGCCCTGCTCTCGATGCTCCTCAGCGGGATCGCTGCCGAGCGCCCGAACATTGTCCTCATCATGGCCGATGATCTTGGCTTCGCCGATCTAGGTTGTTACGGCGGCGAAATCGAGACGCCGAACCTCGACAGTCTGGCGAGGAACGGCCTGCGCTTCACCCAGTTCTACAACACCGCCAAGTGTCATTCCTCGCGCGTTGACCTACTTACCGGGCTCTACTGCAGCCAAGCTGGCGACGAGTCGATGTCCCGCGGTATCACCATCGCTGAAGCACTGCGCCCAGCCGGCTACTTCACCGCGATGTCCGGCAAGTGGCACCTGAAAAAAGAACCCACTGACCGAGGGTTCGACCGCTACTTTGGTCACCTCAGCGGGTCGACCAACTTCTTTACTGGCGACGATACATTCCGCCTCAACGGCGAGAAATTCGAAGTCCCCCAAGACGGTAGTTTCTACACCACCGACGCCAAAACCGACTACGGGATCCGGTTCATCGATGAGGCGCTGCCGACCAAGAAACCGTTTTTCCTCTACATGGCCTACAACGCGCCGCACTACCCCCTTCATGCCCCGAAGGAAGACGTCATGAAGTACCGAGGAAAGTACCGAGGCGGCTGGGACAAGCTCCGCACCAAGCGCTACCAGCGCCAGCTCGACCTAGGCTTGATCAGCCCAGCGTGGAAGCTGAGTCCGCGACCTGATGAC
Source organism: Verrucomicrobiales bacterium (assembly GCA_047619485.1). GTDB lineage: Bacteria > Verrucomicrobiota > Verrucomicrobiia > Verrucomicrobiales > DEV007 > JBLHKE01. Next base: position 1,077 of record JBLHKE010000620.1, read on the forward strand.
GTCGCCGCCTGGGATTCGCTCGATGCCGAGAAACAGGATTGGGAGGACTTCCGTATGGCAGCTTACGCCGCGATGGTGGACCGGCTCGACAGACAGATCGGCCGACTAATCACCCATCTCAAGGCGAAGGGCATCTTCGACCAAACACTTATCATGTTCTGCAGTGATAACGGCGCGTGCCCTTTCGAACGCACCAAGGGCAAGGACAAGATGCCGTGGAATCCCGAATCCTACTGGACTTACGACACCGGCTGGGCCCACGCGGGCAATACCCCGTTCAGATGGTACAAACAGAACCAACACGAGGGCGGCATCTCCAGCCCGATGATCGCCCACTGGCCCGCCGGATTGAAGGCCAAAGCGGGGAGCCTGACCGACCAGCCCGGCCACCTCATCGACTTCATGGCCACCGCCCTCGATCTCGCCGGCGCAGATTACCCGAAGGCCTTCGCCGGTAGAGCACTCGAGCCGCTGCAGGGCAAATCGCTCGTCCCGATCTTCGAGGGAAAACAGCGCCAGCCGCACGACTGGCTCTATTTCCACTTTAATAACAATCGCGCGATCCGCCAAGGCGATTGGAAACTCACCTCCGCCCGTGGCGGTGCCTGGGAACTCTACAATCTGAAAACAGACCGCACCGAATTAAACGATCTCGCGGCGTCGAAACCAGAGAAAACCACCGAGTTGAAGGCGCTATGGCACCGGGTCGCGACCGACGTCGACAAGCTCCCGGAGAAGAAACGCCGTCCAGTGGGGAATAAAAACCGGAAGAAAAACGTCAAAAAAGGGGCGTAGCCATGCGACCTCCAGCGTATATGGGCTAAGAGGCTATCAAAATAACACACATGTAACTTGGCTTTTCACCCCATTTCCCGATACTGAACCCTTACCGATGAGCTCCAACCCGAACCAATTCCGACTCGCTACTTACCTCGGCACTGGAGCTATCTTCCTCGCGCTGCTGGCTTTGATCTTCTTCGGAATGCCAAAGCTGGACTGGATCACCTCGCCGGACAACGACCAAGCGGCGAAGCTGAACGATCCACGCGCCTCGAATTTCGGTAGCTACAGCAGCGGCAAGAAACTCACCGACCGGACCGCGACCGGAAATGCCGATGAAGAAGAGGAGAACCCGGCATCGATCGCTGGAGAACTCGTCCTGCGTGCGGACTCGCGCAAGGAACTCGAGAGGATTTTCTCCATGGCTCTCAAAGAGGGCGGCGAGTTCAAAGGGATCATCCCCGACCTGCTCGCGGTGCGCATCAAGTTCCCGACCAAGAGCGCAGCGAAAAAATTCCAGGACTTGCTCGGTGAGGCAGCCACGGACAACAACTACGTCGTCATGGCTCCCGACTTCCCTGACGGCGACAACATCCCAACCGACGGCGCCCAGCCAGAGCGCAACGACCCGTCATCGGAGACATTGCAGCCCTTCGGCACACGCGCACTCGAATTCCTCGGCGTGACCGGAGACAACTCCAGCTGGGGCGAGAATCTCACGATCGCGATCCTCGATTCCGGCGTCTACGCACATGATTCGCTCAGCGGTATCAACATCAAGCAGATCGACCTCGTGCAGAGCGCCAGTCCGGAAGGCGACACGGGTGGAGAACTCGATTACACCGGCCACGGCACCGGCGTCGCCAGCATCACCCACTCAGTCTCACCGTCGGCGGACTTACTCAGCGTGCGAGTTCTCGATAGCGATGGCGTCGGCGACACCTTCACGGTCGCCCAAGGAATCATGGCCGCAGCCGACAACGGTGCCAACATCATCAACCTCAGCCTCGGCTCGTATGGGGACAGCATCGTGCTGCGGGATGCGATCGACTACGCCAACGGGCGTGGCGTTGCGGTGGTTGCCGCCAGCGGAAACGACGGCATCGAACAGGTCTCTTATCCCGCTGCCTACGAGAATGTGATCGGCGTATCGGCAATCGACGCAGCCGGTAATTTTGCGGATTTCTCCAACACCGGCGATGGGGTCGATATCAGCGCACCAGGTGTCGGTGTCCATACGGCCTGGGATCAAGACGGGTCAGCCAACTTCAGCGGCACCTCAGCCGCCGCCCCATTCGTCAGCGCCGCCATCGCCGCTACGATGACCCGCAACCCGGGTTACACCGTCGGCCAGGCTGCCGAGCAGGTAAAGCAGTCGGCTCAGGACACTGGCGCAGCGGGCAGAGATCCGCAGACTGGCAATGGCATACTGAACCTCGGCGAGTAGCCCGGTAACTTCGATTTGCAATCACAGTCATCCCATAGCCACCTTTTCTCGGGTGGCTGTATCTAGTTTTGTAGAGTTTTCGGCTCGGTTCTACGGTTCGTTTTTTTCAACTTTCAGCCGTCATGCTCATTTCGCGGGCTCTCGCTCCCTAGTGTCTTAAGCAAGACCACTACGTAGGGCTTCCTGAAAAAGTCCGTTTGCAAGTTGGCGACAGTTTTCTTCTCGGGCTGGCCGTGGGATCGGTCGTCAGGCGGCGGCTTGCTCTATCTGGAACGACCTGGGGTTCTGCCTCAGCTGTTGCTCCAACTTTTCTAACTTTCCACAGATCCAAAAAAGAACCTCCCGTAACCGCGTGTCGAGGTTCAATACTATCAGGGCGATGTTGATCACGCTCAGGCTTGTGTGCTTCAGCTTCGCCATCACTCGCGCAAGTGTCCCTTTGCGTTTCGCGTTGCCGAACTTCCCTTCCACTCCGTTTCGATCTATATCGTCTTGCCGTTCTTGTCTCTTCGCCGCCGCAAGTTTTTCTGCGTTCTCCTCAGTCTCTTTTGCTGGCCTGCCCAATGGGGGGCCGGAGAGCCGGATGCCTTTCTCTTTGCACCACGCGCGGTTGGCTCGTGTCCGGTAGATCTTGTCGGCGTGGATCGACTCTGGGTAGTGGCCGTGGGCCTCGCGGTAGCTCTCGGCCTGCCCGGGGAGGTCGGAGCACTCGTTGTAGGCGTCCCAACTGAGCCGGTGCAAGGCGCTGTAGCCGCCGGACACCCCTATCGATATCTTGGCACCGAACTCGGTTTTCGCGGAGGCTTTGCCGCGCACGATGGGGCGCACCCAAGGCTGACTTAGGCTGACGATCCGATCGGAGATGCGGTGCTTCTTCTCGGTCCACATCTTGAGCTGCTGGCGGTAGATCTCGGTGATCGTGATCAGGCAGCCGTAGTCGTAGCGGCTCAGCAGTTCCAGGCTTGAGCCGGCTTCGACCAGCTTGTTGATGTGCCCGAGGTTGCGCCGCAGGTAGCACAGCTGCTTGCCGATGCCTTTGCGGGCCGTCTTCGCCCCAGGGCGCTTGAGCTTGGTGATCGCGAGGAAGTCGCGCCGCGCCTTCTTCCGGTAGGTGCGCGGCTTGGCCCGTGTGCCCACGTGGGGGCGGTGGAGGATGTCGATGATGTGTTCGGTCTTCTCGCGCGCGGCGTTGAGCAGCTTGAGGTCTGTCGGGTAAGTGATGTCGGCAGGCGTGGCGGTAGCGTCTATGAGCAGCTTGCCGCATTTGGGTATCTTGGCATCGGCATCGGCATCGGCATCGGCATCGGCATCGGCATCGGCATCGGCATCGGCATCGGCATCGGCTTCGGCTTCGGCTTCGGCTTCGGCTTCGGCTTCGGCTTCGGCTTCGGCATCGGCATCGGCATCGGCATCGGCATCGGCATCGGCATCGGCTTCGGCTTCGGCTTCGGGCGGGTTACTAACATCGGCACAAGCACTCATGTCCGCCCGGGCCATACGGATGATCTCCGCGTTGATCGCGTCGTGGTCGTCCTGCCCGAAGCGTGAGCGGAAGTGCACCATCATCGACGGGTCGAATGGCTGC
>JBLHKE010000621.1:0-4886 GCA_047619485.1 Verrucomicrobiales bacterium
CGCCCCCCACCGCTCCCTGGGCGCCTGTTGGGGGTGGATGGGGTGCAATCACGCTGTCGTCGCGCGACGATCCGACGAACATCTGCTTGCCGAGAACTACCGGCTCGTAGCCGCGATCGAACTGCAGGCGCCGGTTGCGGAACGCCGCATTCAGTTCCGTTAGCTGCCGCGTCCATTGCAGGTGAAGCTCACCGGTTGCGACCACCTCTTTGTGCGATTCATCGGTACGGCCGGGATCAAAATACCGCTGGGGCAAGTCGCGACCTGAGCTGATCTAGGCAGCATTCTTCTACATTGCGCTCGGGGCGATCTAGCCGCTAAGCTGCAACCCCTTACGATCATGCGCATCTACCTGCTCCTTGTCCTCGCAGTCCTCTCGGCTGCCCCTCTCGCCTCAGCCGAACTGCTCATCACCGAGTTCATGGCTAGCAACCGGGATGTCCTGCTGGATGAAGATGGCGACTCCTCTGACTGGTTGGAGATTTTCAACAACGACACCGTGGCAGTGAACCTTGCTGGTCACTACTTGACGGATGATCCTGCCGAATTGCAGAAGTGGATCTTCCCGGCGCACTCGCTCGCGCCGAACGGATTCGTTCTCGTTTTCGCGTCGGGGAAAAATCGCGCTGTCGCGGGTGCGGAACTGCATACGAATTTCTCGCTCGATTCGGCTGGTGACTACCTCGCGCTGGTTGCCCCGGACAGTACGACGATCATCGCGGAGTTTACCTTCCCGCTGCAATTCGCAGACGTTTCCTACGGCGTCGGGCAGACAGGCAACACGACGCCTCGGGTGTTGGTGAATACCGGCGCCAATTGCACCCGCCTCGCGCCGGTCGACAATTCGGTCGACGCGACCTGGACCGGACTGGCGTTCGACGACTCCAACTGGACGGCTGCGACAACCGGCATCGGCTACGAGAACGTCAGCGGCTACCAGGCTCTGTTCGGCAGCAACGGCGATGTTTCTGCAGAGTTGGCCGGTGGCGCGGTGGGCGTCTACATTCGCGTCCCGTTCACCGCAGCGAACCCTACGTCGCTTTCGAATCTCACCTTGAAGATGAAGTATGACGACGGCTTTGTTGCCTACCTGAATGGGAACCGGATCACCAGCGGCAATGCCGCCGCCAGCACCGCGTGGGATTCTTTCTCGACGGGGGACCATCCCGATGGCGAGGCGACGCAGTTTGAAGATCACGATGTCACCGCCAATATCGCCGACCTCGAGCAGGGGACGAACATGCTCGCGATCCACCTCATGAACGGCGATGCCGGCAGCTCCGACCTACTGGCGATCCCCGAGTTGCACGGCGTCGAGATCACCGATCCATCGATCGGCGAGGAGGGATTTCTCGCGACCTCGTCGCCGGGGGCATTCAACGGCGACACCTTCGGCGGTTTCGTGGGCGATACAAATTTTTCAATCACGCGTGGGTTCTTTGACGCGGCCTTTGATTTAGAAATTACATCGGCCACACCAAATGCGGTGATTCGCTACACGCTGAATGGTGATCCGCCGACGTTAAACACTGGCACCGTCTACAGCGCGCCGATCCCGATCACAGCTACGACAGTGCTGCGCTCAGCGGCTTTTAAAGATGGGTTGGTGCCGACGAACGTTGATACCCAGAGCTACTTCTTCGTCGACGACATCATTCAGCAGGACGCGGCATACACAACTGGGACAGCCGGGTTGCCAGCCTTGTGGGGCGGGCAATCGCCGGACTACGGCCTCGATACTCGAGTGACGCAAAATGCCGCCCACAGCCTGACGATCCGCGATGACCTGAAGTCGATCCCGTCGCTGTCGATCGTGATGGACGTCGATGACATGTTCGGCGGAAGAGGGATCTACTCGAACCCCGGAAACCGCGGCAGCGGCTGGGAGCGTGCAACTTCGCTGGAGCTCGTCGACCCGTCCGCCCCGGACGGCAGCAAGGACTTTCAGGTCGATTGCGCGATCCGCATCCAGGGCGGAGCCTTCCGCAGTTTCGGCCTGAGCTTGAAGAAATCCTTCCGCGTATTGTTCAAGAGCGAGTATGGACCGTCGAAGTTGCGCTACCCGTTCTTCGGTCCTGATGCGGCGCAGGAGTTCGACACGCTGACCTTCCGCATGGAGGCCAACGACGGCTACCAATGGGGCAACCGCACCGACGTGCAGTACGCGCGCGACGAGTTCGGGCGGCGTAGCCAGCTTGCGCTCGGTTGGCCGTCCAGCCACGGGCGCTACATGCACATCTACATCAACGGCGTCTACTGGGGCGTCTACAATACCATCGAGCGCCCAGACGCAGCCTTCGGTGAGACGTATTTCCCCGGTGCGGACAAGGCGGAGTGGGACGGCTTGAACAACGGCTCATCGATCAACGAGGGCAACACGGGCTCCTGGAATACGCTCAACAGCATGGCGAGCGGAATCTCCTCCGCCCCAGACGAGGCGGCGCGCACGGCGATTTTCATGCAAGCGCAGGGCTTAAATCCGGACGGCAGCGAAAACCCGGTCAGTGAGGATTTTATCAACATCGACAACTACATCGACTACCTACTCGTCAATTTCTACGGCGGAAACGCGGACTGGCCGGGCAACAACTGGTATGCCGGACGCGCGCGCGGTCTCGACAGCACCGGTTTTCACTTCTTCATGTGGGATGCTGAGTGGTCGCTATTTCTCAATTCCAACAGTGATCGCACCGGCGTCAACAATGGCGTCTGTACTCCCTACGGCCATCTGCGCAACAGCCTTGAGTTTCGTACGCGCTTCGGCGACCGCGCGCACCGTGCGCTTTTCAATGGCGGGGCACTCACCCCGCAGATGTGCGTCGATCGCTGGCAAGACACCACCAAGGATCACACCAAGTTCATGGTGGGCGAACTCGCCCGCTGGGGAGACCAGCACAACACGCTGCGCACCATGCAGAACTGGATTAGTGCCAATAACCGGGTCCGTGACAGCTGGATGGCGACGCGCACGGCCGGGTTTGTTGATGTATTGAAAGGGGCAAACCTATATCCGGAGACCGATGCTCCGGTCTTCAGCCAGCACGGCGGATCGGTATCGCCGGACACGTCAGTGACGATGGCGACCGACGCGGACAAGATTTACTACACGCTCGATGGTCGCGATCCGCGCCTGCTCGGCGCCGCGCCGGATCCGTCAGCACAGGTGGCTTCATTCGGCGGCGGGGGTCCGGTTGCCCAGACCTACATGAGCACCGGGCACGCGTGGAACTTCCTCGATGACGGTAGCGATCAAGGCACCGCGTGGCGGGCGATCGAATTCGATGACGCGGCTTGGGAGAGCGGGCCATCGCAGCTCGGTTACGGTGGCGACGGGGAGGCTACGTTGGTATCCTTTGGTGGCGATTCGAATAGCAAATTCGCCACCACTTACTATCGCACGACCGTCGATATCCCAGACCCGTCGATCTTTGTCAATTTCCTCATCCGCCTGCGCTACGACGACGCGGCCGCCGTCTACCTGAACGGCAACGAAATCATCCGTACCAGCAACCTGCCCACCAACGCAACCTTCGGCCAATATGCGACGTCCAACGCCAGCAACGAGACGGCTTGGTTTGATTTCACCTTCCCGACGACGTCGTTCAACGTCGGAACCAACACGCTCGCGGTCGAGATTCACCAGGGTGGGAGAACGAGCTCGGACACGCGCATGGACATGGTCGTTCGCGGCGAGGTCTCACCAGGCGGCGGTGCGAATGTTAGTGATCCGCTATTCTTCGCCGAGCCGACAATGCTCACCTCACGTTCTTTCAATAGCGGCAGCGGTGAGTGGTCTGCGCTCAACTCCGCTTTTTTCACCATCGATACCGTCCCGGCCGATGCGAGTAACCTAGTGATTTCAGAAATCCACTACCGCCCGGAGAACCCGACCTCGCCCGAGGAACTCGCGGTATCGAGCGATCGCGACGACTACGAGTTCATCGAACTGCAAAACATCGGTGCACAGGCGATCGATCTCTGCGGAGTGCGCTTTTTTGCCGGGATTAAATTCACATTTCCGCCGCAGACCCAGCTTGAGGCCGGTGGGCGGATGGTGTTGGCACGCGATCTCGTGGCGTTCCAGGTTCGCTATCCCGGTGTTACGCCTTTTGCGCAATATAGCGGCCGACTGAGCAATGATGGCGAACTGATCCAACTGCTCGATGCCGACGGTGGGGACCTGCGGAATTTTTCCTACAACGATCAGCTGCCGTGGCCGACAGCGCCGGATGGTGATGGATTCAGTCTCGTGCTGATCGCCGCGATGACCGATCCCGAGCACGCGGATCCCGCGAGCTGGCGACCGAGTTCGGCAAGCGGAGGCAGCCCGGGTGACACGAATGCGACGACCTTCGCCGGGGGGGCAGATGAGTTCCTTGAATACGCACTCCTCGGTTCCTCGCAGGCGGAGCTCAGCGCCGGCCTCGTGGAAGTCGACGGGATGACCCATTCCGCGTTCACATTTCCTAAAAACCACGCTGCGGATGATGTGCTGTGGGAGGTGGAATATTCCACGGACCTGACGGCGTGGCAGGGCGACGCGACACTGTATTCTGCACCGCATGGGGTAGAAACCTGGCGCGCCCCAAGCGCATCCTTTCCAGCGATTTTCTGGCGGGTGAGAGTTTCGCTGCGCTAATGTCCTGTAGGTTAACTCCTAGGAACTTTGATCTGCGGCATCGGATTCAAGGGGCGGGCGCAGGATAAAGGCCATAAAAGTGTAGGCCATAAAAGTGTCAGACACTGGACAAAAGAGATCGGCCTGCTAGACTACCGAAATGAGACGATTACGATCTTCGCTACTGGGTGATGCTCCGAAAGCTAACTGCTACCATGTGATTTCTCGTGTGGTGAACCGAGAGCTGGTTTTTGGGGATGTTGAGAAG
>JBLHKE010000622.1:0-4884 GCA_047619485.1 Verrucomicrobiales bacterium
TAGCGGTCGTCAGCGGCGGGAATCTCAACAGCGGCGGCTCGCTGTTTGGCCAGGCGATGATGTGTGCGCTGATCCTCACGCCAGCGACGATCTGCCTCGGCGCAACCTTCCCACTCGCGGTGCGTTGCCTGAGCGCGCGGGCGCAAGACGCGGGACCGGCAGCGGGTCGTGTCTATGCCTGGAACACCGTCGGCGCGATCGCGGGCGCGATTGTCGCCGGGCTGATCGTCATTCCGTTAATCGGTTACGCCGCGACCTTCAAATGGGCGATCACCGCCAACTTGCTGTTGGCCGCCGGCGTCTTGGCTGCAGCGCGTTCAACCGCTCCGCGGCCAGCATTGATCGTCGCAGCGGTCGCCTGTCTCGCCAGCGCAGTTCTGTATCACCCAAAACCACCAGTCGGCCTGCTGACCCGTTCGCCGCTCGAGAAGGGCGAACAGGCCGATGCCAGTCTGCGGCTGATCCACTACGCAACCGGGCGTTCCGCGACCGTCGCCGTCCTCGAACGGCGCGGCAGCCTGGTGATCCGCAGCAACGGCCTGCAGGAGGCGGAAATCTTTCCCCGCGGCGCCGAAACACTCGCCTACACGCACATCCGCTGGCTGCCGGCCTTGCCGAAAGTGCTGAAACCCGACGCGGAATCGTTACTCGTCGTCGGCTTTGGTGGCGGCGCGTTGCTCGAATCCGTCCCGCGGGGGTTCGAGACGATCGACGTCGTCGAGATCGAGCAAGAGGTGATCACCGCGAACCAACTCGTCGCCGACCGCCGCGCGATCGACCCGCTCGCTGACGACCGCCTCAACATCATCATCAACGATGCCCGCGGAGCACTCAAACTCACCGACAAACGCTACGACGCGATCGTCTCGCAACCATCCCACCCGTGGACAGCGGGAGCCTCGCACCTCTACACTCAGGAGTTCCTCGAACTGTCGGCCGAACACATGAACCCGGGCGGTATTTTTGTGCAATGGTTAGGGGCGAACTTCGTCGACGAGACGCTACTGGGATCATTCTGCGCGGCCGCCTTGGAAGTTTTCCCGCACCTGCAACTCTACCTGATCAGCGACAATTTCGTCGTCGTCGGATCCGACCAGGCCCTCGACGAGCGGCTGTGGAACCCTGAGTTCCAAGACCTGATTCTGTTGAGTGACTATCCGAAACTATCATACATCGAAGATCTCCTCGCGGTCCTGCAGCTGGACGAAGCCGGTTGTCGCCAACTCGCCGCAGGCCATGCGCCGATCACCGACGACCGCAACCTGATGGCGACGCACCACTTGCCGGGTAAGGAGTTCGAGGGTGCGCTCAACCAGCCGGATAATCTTGTCCGCGTCATCGGGCCGCTCCACTTCCTGAACCGGGATCCCACCCAGGTGCGCGCGAAGCTCCAGGAAAACCGGATCGACCTTCGCTACCTGACACGCCTGTTGAAATCGGGATCGCCTGCACTCAACCAAAAGCAATTCTATGGACAGGTTCTCACCGAGGGCGATCGATTTCTAATCAGAGCAGCCCCGCTGGTCGACCGACAGCCGGATCAGGCCACCGACTTGCTATCGAAAGCATCAGACCTCGGCTCCAAAGAACCGTCCCTGCTGCCACTTTCAGCTCTAGCAAAACTAAACTACGCCCTCGGGAGTTGGAAGAGCCGCAAGGGAACACCACCGCCGCGAGAGTTCGCAGAGTTCGTCGCCGAGAATCAGGATCTCGCTGCGGATCTCAAAAAGCTCCCACCATTGGAGAACAGACTGGTCGAAGTGCGCTACTGGGCTGCGACCGACCAGACTGTGCGGGTACGCGAAGCCGAATCCGATCTAGCGAAGTTCACCGATCACCGCACGGCCTGGTTCGAACCGGCCTACCAGATGCGCTTGACGAATTTACTGAACCCGAACGGAAAATCTCAAGACCAGGTGGAGACGGATCTGCGGGCGGCGGTCGAATACCTCGATGAGCTGCTCGCGCTGCCTCTGGAGCGCAATCTTCCGCTCGTCCAACAGCGGATCGCTCTCGCGCAGAAATTCGACGACGTCGAGCTGCTGAGTTCGATGGCCTGGATCATCACGAGGAAACTGCAACGCTTACCATCCAAAGCGCCTGCCGCCACTCGCTCGACCTTCACCAAGCTGCTGGGATCGCTTTTCGCACCATATGCTGTGAGCACGAGTAACGGTCGCCCACGCTTCAGCAACTCGAAGATGGCGGATCTCTACTCCGAGCTGCACGACGAACTCGGGGGCGCGGCGTTCAGTCTGGGCACCGAGTAGACGGTCTCTCAAAGTGAACAACCACCTGCAAATCTGGTGGTCTTTTCGGGCTTCACGCCGGTGATCTCCTGGGAGGTCGATACGTGGATGGTCGGTGACTCCGAAGTCGATAGCGTGCCGCTTGGTTCGACTCGCAGATAGCTGATGAAACGACCTTCAGCCAGAACGGTGGCGTGGTGCCGTCAGGCTTCCAGTTGACGATCACACCTCCAGCCGGCGTGCGCCGGTTTATCCGAGTCCAGGGCACCTACATCTAGGCGGCAAAGACTCAGCGCTGATCAGTCTTCGGCAACAGGGTGAACACGCGCAAGCGTCCGCTGTTCACTCCAAAGACGATCTCTTTGCGACCATCGCCATTGAGATCGACTGAGCTCAATGACATTGCCGCACCAGCTACCTGGATCCCACTTTCGGCGGGCGGAATCGGCTCGAAAGTGCCGTCACCATTTCCCTTAAGCAAAAGCCCTAGCCCCGAGTCGTGGTGACCGATCTCAGGTTGTGCCCCGTAGAAATTTTGCCCGAGCAGGCAATCGATCTTCCCGTCCTCATCGAAATCCTCTAGCAGCACGCAGTTGGAAGGTGACAACTGCGCCATCCTCGGCAATGGCTGGGCAATAAAGAAGCCTTTTCCGTTGTTGATCAATACGCAAGACTCCAGCCCGCGTGCCTCTAGGCGTAGCGCCTTGTCGATACGCGATTCGGTATACAGCTCGCTAAGGGTCGAACTCGCAAAGCTTTTGAAAGTCGCGACTTTTCCACGGATGCTCGGCATTGCTAGGCTCGAACAGCTGAGCCCGCGGCGTGGGAAGCAGGTCTCACCCTCGAACTTCGCCTCGATGATTCGTGATATCCCGCTGCCATCCATGTCGCCGTAATAGAGCAGCTCCGGTTTCTCCTTACTGGCTTTATACGGTGTATTCAATCCTTGGTTGGTGACGACGAAATCGATGTCGCCGTCGCCGTCGATGTCAGCTGCATCGATACCGCGCCACCAGCCCAGCAGGTCGTCGAGCCCAGTGACGTCCTTCTCTGCAAGCAGACCACCACCGTTCAAAAACAGCCTTACCGGTCTCCCCCACTCGCAGGTGATGACCAGATCATCCGTGCCGTCGCCATCCGCGTCCGCCCACAACGCGGCCGTCACGAGCCCGACTTTCTCTATCCCGAAAACTGCTGCGGTTACATCCGTGAACTTGGGCGCACCAGGTTTCGAATCATTGCGCAGCAGGCGACTCGAGGGTGTCTCCGGATAGGAGCCTGGTATCACCCGCGACCCGATGAATAAATCCGTATCGCCGTCGCCATCGTAGTCGGCTGCGGCGAGACAACTACCGCTGTCTCGCAGATCCGGTAGCGCTCCGGTGGATGCATTTTTAAACGTGCCATCCCCCGCCCCCAGATAGAGACGGTCGCGCAGGCTCACATCGCCCGGCTCGCACTCGACACCACCACTGACGACGTAAAGATCCAATTTCCCATCGCCATCCACATCGAAGAACAGCGGAGATATATCCTCCGAAGCCCGGTGATCTTCGAATGGCTTCGTCGTGTTGTAGACGAAATTTCCAGGCGATTGGCTAATGTAGACGCGGCCCGACTCGCCCGCAGGTCGCGCCTGGTAGATATCCAGATCGCCGTCCCCATCGACGTCCCCCCAGGCGACGCCCGGGCCGAACAACGAGTGCTGGTACGGCAGTAGGGGCTGCCGAGAATAGTCGTCGAACGGGCGCTCCGTCGGGAAGATGGCTTTCACGCTCGGTGAAAGCAGTTCGGCGAACATCGGTTTCTCGCGCACGCGCGGTTGCCATTTTGCCAGAGCCGTCGCCGGCTCGGTGATCGTGTATCGCCTGCCGGGCTTCAGACCAGTGAAAGTTTGCTCCTCGCCGCGCTGCCAGCGCACGGTAAGCAACTCAATCTCTTGGACCTTACCTATCCCGAAGTAGAGTTCGGGCGCGTTGCTGGATAGAAATCCAGTCGCGGGCCTCAGGGTCCGCACCTGCTCGCGTCCGCCTGCGCGCACGGTCACCCTCGCACCGATCCCGGCACGGTTCCCTCCTGCGCCGACTAGATTCACCACCACGCGCCCTGCATCAGCCGCAGCGTTGTTCCGATAGATCTGCACTGCTTCATCCAGACTCGCGACCACCAGTTCGGCATCGCCGTCGCCGTCCAGGTCACCGGTGGCCGCCGCGTAGCTCATGCCGAGATGGTCGAGCCCCCAAGCCTTGCTGACATTCTCAAACCGCAGGTCTCCGCGATTCGCGAACGCGAGGTTCTCCTCCCGACGCGGTTCTTGAGATTCATAGTAGTCCCACTCCGTCTTGCCGATGTAATCCGCCATCGTACGCTGGATGTCCGAGTCGTTGAAACTGCGCGAGACGCCATTGGTAAAGAACACGTCCGGGCGGCCATCGAGGTCGAAGTCCGATAATTTCACCGACCAGCTCCAATCGGAACTCGCCAGACCAGCGATGTAGGCCGCATCGACTAGCCGTCCGACATCTTGGTTGAGATAGAGCACATTGTGCATGTACTGTCGCGGCACCGCAGAAACCAGAAACGGCCGAATCGAGCCGATCTCCCCCATCGTCGTCTTGGAGCGAAAATGGTTGGT
>JBLHKE010000623.1:0-4873 GCA_047619485.1 Verrucomicrobiales bacterium
CCATCAGGGCTGAGGACGATCTGCTCCCCACCGGCGAGGTCGCTCAATAACCGCTTCTCCCCACAGACAAGCGTCCCAGATGAAACACCGATCGAAACGCGAGAGATCCCCCCTTGCTCAGCGAAATAGAGATGACTGTTCGCACAGGCCAACCCACCCGGCTGAACTCGAACCTCTGGGAAGTCATCCAGCTCTGCGCCTCGCCGGTTCCACAGCACGATCCCGTCCTCCGCCCCGGTGATCAATACCGTCCCATCGCCAGTCCATGCGGCAGCCGAAATCCTCTCGGTCAAATGTCCGGTAGCCCTGTGGCAAACCGGGCTCCCCTGAACTTCGAGAATACTGAGAGCACGCTTGTCGCTATCGGGCGTCACCGGCCCCAACGAGCGGCCGTCCCGAGAGAACGCAAGGTTGTGAGCCCAGCCCGAAAATTTGCACAGCGACTCCCCATGCCGGCTGTCCCACAGACGCACTACCCCGTCCTCACTGCCACTGGCAATGAACTGCCCATCATAACTCCATGCGACTTGGTCTACAGCATCGGTATGCACTTCTACGTCAAAAGCGATTTTGCCACTGCTTCGGTCAAGAACCGTCACCGACCCGTCCGCCCCACCCACCACGATCGATCGACCATGAGGCGCCCACGCCAACGAAGTCGTACCGTCACGCTCCGAAAGCACCGCGCGAGTCTTGGCTACGATGTCGATGATGACAATCCCTCCCTCAGCGAAACTCACCGCGAGGTAGTTGCCGTCGGCGCTATACCGAACGATCAGTGGTTGCCCACTCACCTCTAGCAGCGTCCCTTCCCCCACCCCGTCACGATCGAAGAATCTTATCGTGTTCTCGCTCGTCCCGATTACAAAGCCTTCACCCTCAGGATGGAAATCGAAGGACCTATTCACCCCCCGCAGCCCCTTCTTCAGTATCTGGTTCCCCTTCCAGTCCCACACCATCAGTTCCCAGTGAACATGGTTCCCAATCCCCGCCGCCAACAATTTGCCCTCGGGTCCGAATCGTAACGGCCCGCCGACATTGCCTCCAACATCCGTACGGGTCGCGAGCGTGTAGTTGTCGACAGTGTCCCGGACCTCAATCACCCCCTCGCCTGGAATCAACGCGCACAATCCATGAGAGCCATCCATCGCTGCGCGAGGCCAGGGCGTCTCGATCCCCTCGATCAGGCGTTCCTCGTGCAGATCGGTCCATAGCAAACATGCGATGAGTTCGTTGCGTGCATCGCTTCTCAGTTTTTGCACATCCTCCTCGCCCACAAGCTCGACCAGTTCACCCAGCGGGTAGGATCCGACTTCCCCAAGCATCCGAAGCGCTTCCGCGCGCGAGTCGGAGTCGGAATCATCATCACGCATATTCCTCACAGCAAGCACCAGCGATTGGAGCCGTTCATAAATCACTATATCGCGCTGGCTCTTAACATTAATATTCTTCTTGTTCGCCACCATCAGCGCCATCACCACGGCGACCGTCACGGCCACCAGAGTTAGCAAGCTCAAAACAGCGGTGATCACCGGCCACCGGTTGCGCCGCACGAACTTACTCATCCGGTAGGCAGTCCCCGGCGGTCCCGCGGTCACCGGCAGGCTACGCAAGTAGAGGCGCACATCCAAGGCTAGCCCCTGCGCGGTATCATAGCGCCTGTCGCGGTCTTTGGAGAGCGCTTTCATCACAATCCAATCGAGGTCGCCATGCAGTTGTCGCCCGAATTTCCCGTGCTCGATCTGCCTTGCTGAAGCCGCCGCGACCCGCTCATTCTCACTCATTTGAAAAACCCGAGCCGACGGCTTAAGTGGCTCTTTCTCACGTATCATCTGCCGCAGTTCGTCGAAACTCGCCGACGTCATCTCGCTCTCGCTAAGCGGGGCGCATCCGGTCATGAGCTCGTATAGAACCACCCCGAGCGAATAGATATCGCTCCGTGTATCGACGTCGACGGCGTTGAGCCCCGCCTGTTCGGGGCTCATGTAGCGAGGCGTCCCCATCAGGCGCCCGAAGACGGTGAAAAAGGTCTTGTCCGTCAGCTCGATGTCGATGGCCTTGGCCACCCCAAAATCGATGATCTTCGAAACGGGCTCACCGTCGCCACTCTCACAGACCAAGATGTTCCCCGGTTTGAGATCACGATGGATCACCCCCTTCTGGTGGGCGTGCTGAACCGCGACACAGATCTGGGCAAACAGTTTCAATCGGCCGCGGAGATCGAGGTTCCGTTCGTCGCAAAATGTCGTCAGTAATTTCCCCTCCACGAACTCCATGACGAAGTAGGGGTGACCAAGTTCGGTGGCTCCGGCATCGTAGACTCTGGCGATGTTAGGGTGGTCCATCATCGCCAGGGCCTGGCGCTCCAGTTCGAACCGGGCAACTACCTCCTTCGAGTCCATTCCCGGTTTGATCACCTTTAACGCCACCACCCGCTTCACCGGTTGTTGTTGTTCGGCACGGAACACCACCCCGAAGCCCCCCTCCGCAATCCGCTCTAATAGCAGATATCGCCCGACCATGTCCCCCTGCTTCTCAGCGACACCGCTGGTTACACCAACGCTATCGGAGGCGTCAACCACAAGTCCCGCCCCGAGCATGCACGCCGGGCATAGGCCGGAGTCCCCGCCGTGCTCCAGCCGAACCCCGCACCCTAAACAATTGGCTCCATTCGTCACCTTGTGGATAACGTTAGGGGGACAACGCTCTCGTGGCGAGAAAATCCGGTCACGGTGATTCTACTAACATTCCCTTTCAATTGGCATATTGAAGCTTACATAGCTTCATAGGAACAGGTATTTCTACCATCATCCCGCCATTTGCATCAGCAACCAGCCGAGGCGGTATTTGGCGCCTCGGTATCCCATCGATTCCTCTAGGTCGATCGGTCTGCAATTGCCCCTCAACTCTTCTATAATATCCCCAACCTTGCCCACCGACACCGGATCGCCAAAGACTAGGTTGGCCTCCTTCGATAGGTGGTAAGAGCGGAAGTTGAGGTTCGCCGATCCAACCGAGGCCCAGCGCCCGTCCACCAAGATCGCCTTGGCATGGAGCGCTCCCTGCCCCGACTGGAAAAGCCAGACCTTCCCTCCTGCCTCGATGATGTTCTTGCATCCGAATAACGACGCGTAACGAAACCGCTGCGCGTGGACATCGCCGGATAGCATCACGTTCACAGCCACACCACGTCTAGTCATCTCCCGTATATGACCAATCAGCTCGGGGGTAACGAAGGTATAGGGTTGGATCAACCACACCTCCTCCTGTGCGACTGCGAATAGGCCGTCGAACATCTTGCCGATAATCTGGCGCCGCCCCGCGTGCTTGTTCTGATCCGATAGCCAAAGCGTCGTCTCCCCCACACGGTCGGCGCGCACGCTGAAACTTGCCTTGTCTAGCGGGCGAGAGGAATACAAGTTCCACGTCGCCACGAACGATTCGACCATCGACTCTATCGCCTCGGCACTTTCGACCGCCACCATGAAGTCGCGGTTCCCCCCATCCTCCGGCCGCGTCAGACTCGTCCCAAAAAGGTTCGCTCCACCGAGAAACAGCACCTTGCCATCGACAATCCAAAACTTGCGATGGTCTCGCTTCAGCATGATCGGAGCGACCACCAACTTGTAGATCCGCATCGGGTTATACTCCACGGTGGATATTCCAGCCTCTTCCAGAAACCGATAGCCCGCCTTGCCTCCGTCCGCGTAGCGCGTCGATGAATCCGCCAACACGTGGATGCGAACCCCGTCACGGCGCTTGCGCTTCAACGCCTCCATCACCGCCGAGGTCGCCGAGTCCGAGGACACTAGGAACGAATCGATCAGAATGTAGTCCGAGGCCGATTCGATCAACTCGATCATCTTTGCCCGGATGTCCGGCCCGGTGTCAAAGATCTCCGGAACGCTGGTCGCCATCGGTTTCGAGGTTGCCACCTCATGGTAATCGCGAGGCCCGGTTGCCGCAGACTCGATGCGCTCCAGAGGTTGCCGATGCGAACCACAAGCGGTCAGTAGCAAAGCCCCGATCAGGGTCGCTACGCGTATCGGTGTCATCTCACCGCGTTCCCAATATGTCCATTGTGGTCTCATGATATATCTTCCTTTTTTTCTCCAAAGCAGTGCCACCACACGTTCAAACCCGGCGCCGGACGACCAGCATCAATCCGCACGCCAGCATCGCCAACAGGCCTACCGATGACTCTGGAACACTACTCGATGCCTCGGCGGCGATGATCTGGTGCACCGCCGCTGTCGGGTGAATCCCGTCCCAATAGGCCGTCGTTGCGGGGTCGAGTAGAAGGTCTGGCAACACCGGATCAGTCAGACTATCGCCAAACGAATATAACCTAGTGAAGAGGTTGGCCGCCTCCGCGGACAGAGCCGAAGCTCCAATTGCTGCACATGCCACCAACGCCCGCAAAGGGTGCCGATCGACTCCCAAAATTGATTTCTTCATAGTTCCATTTCCCCCAGTTTGTTGTTACTCCCCAAACAGCCGGGTTCACTGGAAGGATCGGGAACGGTCCAAAAAGGTTACAAAGAATCTTCCAATTTTCCCAATCCGCCCCCCAATCACCTAGAAAACAGGGCTAGACTCACCACGCATCACTGGCACTGCAGCAGCAACTGACACAGGAATCGTGGGAATTTTCCCGAAAATACGCCAGTGCAGTGTCCAGAAAATCGAATCGTCCTTGTTTCAAACTGCATCAGTAGTAGCGCTGGGATTACGCATCAAAAACGTAAGGGCACCTCCGGAAACCTGCTGTGGAAATGGGGCGCAGAGAAAATTCCCGCTGGCGAGGCGATAAACGCTAAGCTATCTGGTGATAGTGGGCGCTTTAGCAACGAAGACAGCGGGGATTTGATCA
>JBLHKE010000624.1:0-4858 GCA_047619485.1 Verrucomicrobiales bacterium
CAGGTCGCGTTGTTGGCGTTCAGCCAATCGTAGAGCTTCGGCAACTCGCTGTCGGTGTGGTCTAGTTTGAACTTGCCAGCTGCGAACTCGGCCATGTCTTGGCGAAAGTCATCGAAACTGTTCGCATTGGCGCGAGAGGTGAACATCTGGATGGCGAACACCGGGATGAGAATGAGCGTGGCTGCGGCTGCCAGTAGCGGGGGGAGAAACCAGGTGGTCTTCTTGGGGACGGCGGTAGCGATTTGGGCCGGCACTCCCGGCTCCGCTTCGTTGGCTAGCAGGCCGATGAGTTCAGCTCTCAGAT
The DNA here is from genome assembly GCA_047619485.1 of Verrucomicrobiales bacterium. Taxonomy (GTDB): domain Bacteria; phylum Verrucomicrobiota; class Verrucomicrobiia; order Verrucomicrobiales; family DEV007; genus JBLHKE01. The sequence goes on from JBLHKE010000624.1 coordinate 305, forward strand.
CCGCAGGGGGCTCGATCTCGGCAAGCTTGCTGGATATCGCCACGTCGAACGCCTTTTCTTCCTGGAACCATGCGTGCAGTTTCGGCTCGCGGTCGAGCAAGGCGAATGCCTGCTCGGTTTCACTATCTGGCTCGGCCTCCTGATGGACTGAGGCGAGGATGAGTTTGGCGTCTTCGGTGTTCATGGTCGCGGAAAAGTTCTAGGCAGTGACAGTGATGGCTTGGGCGAGGACGTCGCGCAGTTGTGACTTGCCGCGTGAGATACGCGACATGACGGTGCCGATCGGGATGTCGAGGACGGAGGCGATTTCTTTGTAGGAGTGTTCTTTGAGGTAGAATAGGGCGAGGGCAGAGCGGAATTTATCATCGACCTTCTGCAGGGCTTCGAGGACGATATCGGCGTCGAGTTTGTCAACGACGTTCGAGGCGATGTTGGGTAGTTCTGCTTCTGCTTTCTCCATATCTATGTGGGGAAATTTGGTTTGCCTGCGCTTGGAGCCGAGGAACTCGCGGTGCAGGGTGGTGAAGAGCCAGCTCTTGACCTTTGTCTCGTCGCGTAGCTGGTGACCCTTCTGCCCCCAGCGGAGGAATGTCTGCTGCACCAGATCAACCGCGTCTGGCTCGGCCTTGGTCAGGCTGAGGGCAAAGCGGAAGAGCGGCTGGTAGAATTCCTCAACCAATTCGTCGTTGTCGATGCTCACGTTTCTTTGGTCGCGGGTTTTGAAGGCTCTCCTGTGCCTGTGGGACGCCCCGATGTGGGGTTTATTCCCAAGATTGGATGGAATTTCCAGCTTCCGCAACCGCCTTGGCCGCGGCTTCTACACCAGCATCGGAAATGATCGAGCTCTTGATGGTGGCTACCTGCGGGCGGAACAGTTTTTGGCGCGAGCGCGTGTAGGCCGGGTCGTAGTGGATCTCAAGAATGGATTCGGTGAATTCGCGCCAGTCGCCGGCGCTGATTTGGGCGTCCCAGGCCTCGAGCTGTGCGTGTCCGTGCAGGTGGTTGAGCTTCTGGAGCTTCTCGCGCAGCAGTTCTGGGTTCGAGACGAAGTGCTCGTAGTCGCCGAGCAGAAATTGCGCGCGCTGTTCCCGCGGAGTCTGTAATTCAATGCTGGGTGCGGTGCCCATGTGTTTCCAGAATGGGGCTGGGATCTGGATCGAGCCGATACGGCTGCTCTCAGATTCTAAATAGATCGGGCGCGCCGGATCGAGCTGTCGCAATCCCTGCCAGAGGAGGTTTTCGAATCGTTTCTGGGACGGTTGCTGGGTGATGATGCTCTCCCCGAGCGCCGAGCCGCGGTGTTCGGCGAGCCCTTCGAGGTCGATGATCTGGTGGCCGAGCGCCTGCATCTTCTGGAGGATGCAGGTCTTGCCTGCTCCAGTGAGTCCACCGACGATGACAAATTTGAGCGGCTGTGTGCTCAGGTATTGAGCGAAGGTCTCGATCAGTTGTTTGCGGTAGGCTTTGTAGCCGCCCTCGAGCAGGCGCGTGCGCCATCCGACCGCCGCAAGGATGGTCGCGAGGCTGTTGGAGCGTAGGCCGCCGCGCCAGCAGTAGACCAGTGGATGGAAATCGCGCGGGCGCTCGGCGAGCGGGCCTTCTAGGTAGTCCGCGGCACGGCGGGCGATGATCGCTGCTCCGATGCGGCGGGCGAGGAAGGGGCTCTCTTGTTTGTAGATCGTGCCGACGCGGTCGCGTTCGACGTCGTCGAGTACAGGGAGGTTGATCGCTCCGGGTAGGTGGTCGTCGGCGAACTCTGAGGGCGAGCGGACGTCGATGATCTCAGTGAATTCGGCGCCGTCGATTTGGTCGGCGGTGATGAGCTCTAGTTCTGGCACGGGCGAGAACCATTCACGCCATACGGAGAAGGTGCAACGCTCAAATTGCGGGAGTTGCGGGGCGAGATTTTCAGGGGAGGTGAGACGCCGCGGCTGCGGGCATGGGAGGTTACTTGCCCCAGACTTCGACCTCGGTGTAGTGGTTCAGTTCGTCCTCGGTGTTGCCGTTGCTGTGCAGTCGAATGTAGCGGGCGGTGACCGCTTTGACATCGATGATACGGCCGTGGTTAGTCTCGATGTAAGCTTTGTCCTCGCCAGCGCCCAGGCCGAGCGAATCGTCGTGGTCGCTGTTGTAGACGATGGTTGTACCTGCCGAGAACGAGGGGTCAGACGATGCCTCGATGACGACGTCGCGGTAGGCGCGCATCTTCTGGTGGTAGTGCCAGAGGGTGATCGCGAAGATCTCGTGTGGCTCGCCGAGTTCGATCTGAATCCACTGGTGGCCGGGGGGGAGTTCCACGAAATGCGCATCGTCGCCGGCCTTCTGGCCATCGGTGACCATCTCGAGGCGGCCGATGAATGGCCTCAGGTGGCTCGAGGTGACTTTGGCTCCCTGCGAGATCAGGTGGACGCCCTCGGGGGCGGTGAAGGTGAGCCGCGGCGAGCGCGCGGGTTCGAGATTCGGGAGCTTGATGTCGAAGGGGGTTCCCTGGAACACCGGATCCGGAAAATCAGGGGTAATCTCGATCAGGCTACTAATACTTTCGCCGCCCTCTGGATCGTTGCCGGTAATGGGGTTGGTTTCGCCTGAAGAAAAATGCGCGATGGCGATCAGCGCAAACGGGATCGTCGCCAGGAATAGGATCGCGGCGATTGCGAGGTGCTTGTTACTCGACTCCGCTACGGGCGGTGCGTGTGCTCTTGCTAACATCCCCTGGCCGTAAGCTGGATCTGAATCCTGGGCTTCGAGGAGCGCCTCGATGGTGGCGTCATCGGCGGTGGTGAAGGCTGGCGGGGCGAGGGATTTGCCGAGCAGCTGGTCAAGTTGTTCGTCGGTCATGGTTTTGGGTTGGGGTCGAGCCCCTGTTCGGTGAGGAGTTTGCGGAGTTTGTCGAGGGCACGCTTGCGGTAGACGCGCACGGTGCCGGGAGGGATGCCGAGTTCGCGGGCTAGGTCTTCGGCAGCGATGTTGCCATCGGAGCAGAGCGCGTCAGCCCAGATGATCTTGCGTTGGTTTTCGGGAAGCGCCTCGACCGCAGTGCGGATTTTTTCGACCAGATACGGATCGATCTCCGGTGCTTCGGGTGTGTCTGGGGGAGGGGGGAACGATTCGAGATAAGATTTTTCGGCAGCGATCTCGAGCTGCCGCGCTTTTTGCCAACCGTAGCGCAGGACATCACGCGCGACGTTGTCGGCGATGCGCACGAACCAGGCGCGCGGCGAGCGCAGTTTGGAGAATTCCGAGCGGTGTTTCCAGAGCCGGTGGGAAGCGGTGGCGACAACGTCGTCGATGTCGCTCGGTGTGAGTCCGCCGCGGTAGCGCGGGATGAGGATGTCGCGCACGGCCGATGCGTGTTCACGGATGATGGTCTCCAGCTGGATTTCAGCGGCTGCATCGTCGGAAACGGGCACGAGGGCGGGGGCGGACGAAGTGTCTGCGTCCGTTGCTGGCTGGGTGGGGTCGATTTCCAAGGCTGCTAGCATCATGTCACAGGTGGCCTGTGTAGATGCAAGACGTATCGGCGTTACAGGGGGGGAAGTGTGGCTTCTACGCACCTTTGGTGCTAATTGCTAGGCAATTGCTTTTCTGACCCCGGCGTCCCTGGGCGCCTGTCGGGCGGGGTTGGCGGGGGGCAATCCGCTCGGAGCATATCGAGTGGCACGGGCTCGAGGCAAGTGATGAGCGGCTCAGAGACCCGCGATGACACTAGCGCTGAGGAATTTAAAACGGTCGTCGTGATCATGAGCAACGCGATGCAATTTGACCCACAGAGCATCGCCGCAAGATAAGGGCCTCCGTGGGATCATGTATGGACTCGCGCAGAACGATCCTGAAATTGCGATCGAGGTCTTCAACCGTTTAGGCCCTGAAGATGTGAACCAGGTCAGCATTAACCTGTTCGCGATCTTTCTGATCGATCATCACTGACTCGGAGCCCTTGGTGATTGGTTGGCTACCGAGCCAAGCCAAGAGCTCACCGCCTCTGTCATCAGAGAGGGTAGCTACGCAAGCATGCGTCGTCCGTCCGATGAATTTGTGCCGTGGGCTGCTAGCAAACTCGAGCAGTTTGTCCAGTGTCTGACCGCTGGTCTGACCAATTTGAACCTCGACGAGGTGGTCGGAGTTCTCCGCACTGTTGTCCCCGATACCCGAAATCACCCCGGCGCCTGAATGGCATGTTCGTTTTTTGAACCAAGGTACATCAGACCATCCAAGTCCGCGCCGCCAACACTCTTCGCCGTCCGACGGATCGAATCACTACCCTCACCCCAAGATCTTAGAAACTGTTGTCCACCGAGTGCAATTCCTTCGGTAAAATAGGTCACACGGCAACGCAGCACCTGCGCCAACGTCAACTTGCCGCCCGCCTTCCACACTGCCTCAATCTCCTTCTGCGTGAAACCACGCTGCGAACGCGTTTCCCCATCCGGCGTCACCCCGCCGATCTCTTCCGCCCCCGCCCCAAAAAGCAGCTTCCGATACCCCGCTCCAACGGAACGCCAAGTAGCCTTCTTCGCAGCCCCAAAGCACATCCCAATGCCCGATCGCGCCGCC
>JBLHKE010000625.1:0-4855 GCA_047619485.1 Verrucomicrobiales bacterium
TAGAGAGATATTTACCACCGCTCTTACCCCACATACCGACATCCATAACCGACGTCCGCTTTTTGGGCGATTACGATAGCTTTGCCCCCGAAAGCAGACGTGAATCGGCGTGGGTGATCACGACCGCTTTTGACCCAAAACGGGCGTCGTGAGAGTTCACAGGCTCCCTGTCGCTTTTGGACGATGTCGGATTTTACGGCTATCGAAAATTGTCTATCCTCGAATGAGAATAGTTGTTAATTTCAGGGTCTGATCGAAGAGTCCGCTAAACGCAATTACCAATGCATTTATGGAGAGAGAGATGACAAAGTTCCTGCCAGCCCTACTGATCGCCACACTGGTGCTGATGGTTGCGCCGGCAAGCGCGCAGATCAAGCCCTCAGAGCAGTCGTTGTCCGATCTCTATCCGGGAAAGGCATATTCTCCCTATGCGGGGCGCACTTTTCCGGAGCGGCCGCTGTGGGGCGATTCCCACCTCCATACCGCGCTCTCGTTCGATGCGGGGCTATTCGGCAACCGCCTGCCCCCCCGCGATGCCTACCGGTTCGCGCGCGGCGAAGAAGTAGTGTCCTCGACTGGACAGGCGGTGCGGCTGTCGCGCCCGCTGGACTGGCTGGTGATCGCCGATCATTCCGATGGAATGGGTATGTCAGGCGATATTATCAGCGGCAAGCCGGAACTGTTGGCGTTCGAACAAGCCGCGCGCTGGAACAAGGGGATAGTGGAAGGCGGCAAAGCGGCTGTTCTGGCGACGCTCGATTTGATCACCAATTTCGGACAGGGCACAATCGACCCGGACATGTTGGCGCTCTATTCGCCAGGCTCGAAACCTTACAAGAGCCTCTGGGAAAAGGTCATCGACGACGCCGAAGCGTTCAATGATCCGGGGCGTTTTACCGCCTTTATCGGCTTTGAGTGGACGTCGTTGATCAAAGGTAACAACATGCATCGTGTTGTCATCATGCGTGACGATGCGGTCAGGGCAAAGCAGGTGGTGCCCTTCACCATGACGGCGCCCCAGGGCAGCCCCGATCCACGTGATCTGTGGAAGTATCTGACCAATTACGAGGAAAAGACCGGCGGCGAAGTGCTGGCGATCGCGCACAATGGCAACCTGTCGAACGGGATCATGTTCCCTCTGGAAGCGCAGTGGAACGGCACCGAGCTCGACGAGACCTATGTCACTCAGCGCGTCAAGTGGGAACCGCTCTACGAGGCCACACAGATCAAGGGCGACGGCGAGGCGCATCCCTTCCTGTCGCCAGATGACAAGTTCGCTGATTACGAGACATGGGACATCGGCAACCTCGACCTCACCGAAGCAAAAACCGACGAAATGCTTGCCGGCGAATACGCCCGCGAGGCGCTGAAACGCGGATTGGCGATCGAAACTAGGCTGGGCACCAACCCTTACAAGTTTGGCCTTATCGGCGCCACTGACAGCCACACCTCGCTTGCAACGGCCGAGGAGGACAATTTCTTCGGCAAGCACTCCGGCGTCGAGCCCAGTCCCGAGCGGATGTCTCATCCGGCATTTCAATCCGAGGTGGGCACCCTCATGGGCTGGCAGATGGTGGCGTCGGGGCTCGCCGCTGTCTGGGCAACCGAGAATACCCGCGAGGCAATTTTCGATGCCATGCAGCGCAAGGAGGTCTATGGCACGACCGGTCCGCGCATGAGCGTGCGGTTATTTGGCGGCTGGGCGTTTACCGAGCAGGACCTGAATTCCCGCGTCCCGGCTTTCGTGGGCTACAAAAAAGGCGTGCCGATGGGCGGCGACCTGCGGGTCAAGCCCGAGGACGCGAAGGCGCCGAGCTTCATGGTCTACGCACTGCGCGATCCGATCGGGGCCAATCTCGACCGCATCCAGGTGGTGAAGGGCTGGCTCGGCGCCGACGGTGCGACGCACGAGAAGGTCTATGATGTCGCATGGTCGGGTGACCGCAAGCCGGGGGCGGACGGCAAGTTGCCGTCCGTCGGCAACACCGTTGATGTCGCCAACGCCAACTGGATCAACACCATCGGCAACTCGGAATTGGGGACGGTCTGGATCGATCCTGATTTCGACCCTCAGCAGAAGGCATTCTACTATGCGCGGGTGCTCGAGATCCCGACTCCGCGCTGGACCACCTATGAAGCCTTCCGCTTCGGCATCGACCTGCCTGAGGGCGCACCGACCTCGACTCAGGAGCGTGCCTACACGTCGCCGATCTGGTACACGCCCGGGTCCTGAGCGGAGGATCGGCATGAAGCTACTGCTGCGTCTCCTGCGGCAGCCGCTTCTGCATTTCCTCGCGATTGGCGGCCTGATCTTCCTCGTCTTTGCGGCCGTCGACGAAACCCGCGAGACGCCTACCGACGTAATTGTCATCACGCCCGAGCGGATCACTCGTCTTGCCGCCGGTTACCGATCGGTCTGGAAACGGATGCCGACAGATGACGAGCTCGATGCTCTGATCGACGAAGATATTCGTGAGGAGGTCTATTACCGTGCAGCGTTGGCACTCGGTCTCGACCGCGATGATGCGGTGGTCAGACGGCGCCTGCGACAGAAGATGGAATTTTTAGCAGACACCGGCGCCGATCTTCTGGAACCAGCGGCCGGCGAGCTCGAGGCCTATTATGCTGCGAACGAACAGACCTTTCGGCGCGGGCCGCGTCTAGCCCTCGAGCAGCTCTATCTTGGCGAAACCCCGGACCACGACCGCATCACACGGTCGTTGAGTGCGCTTAGATCCAACGGTGCGGCAGATCCTGCCGCGCTTGGGCAACGCACCGTGCTGCCGGCTCGCCTTGGTCTCTCACCACCAAACGCGATTGACGGTGTGTTCGGGCAAGGCTTCTTCGAGCGGCTCGCGAAACTCCCGCCCGGGAAGTGGGCTGGACCTGTGAGGTCCGCGTATGGCGTCCATCTCGTTCGGATCCCCGACAGACTGCCCGCCCGCACACCGCCGCTGGAGGAGGTTCGCGACGCCGTGCTTCGGGAGTGGAAGGCGGCGAAGGCAGAGGAGATCCGCGAATTGCAATACGCCCGGTTGCGCGAGCGGTTCGTTGTCGAAATACGCGATGCCGACGGACGGTTGGTGGAGAACCGGTGATGCGTTCGCTCGGTGGGCCGATATTCGCGGTTTTAGCTGTTCTAGTTGGCATGATGGGATTTAGCGCCCATTCACATGGTCATGCGCTTCAGCCGGGCTTCCTGGAGCTTCGCCTGATCGACAAAAACCTCTACGCGGTGGTGTGGAAGACACCGGCAACCGGCGGGCGTCCCATGGCAATTACGGCCCAGCTGCCGGAAAGCTGTGATCTGCGGACGCCGGGCCAACCGATCTGGGACGGCGCCGCATACGTCGCTCGCTGGACCACGAGTTGCTCTGGCGGCCTCGAGGGGGGTGTGATCCACATCGACGGGCTCGATCAAACATCGACGGACGTGCTAGTCAGGTTCGACTTCGCCGACGGCGTCAGCGAAGCCCGTCGACTGACCGCGCGCGACCCGTCCTTCACTGTTCCTACCGAACCGAGCAGCCTCGAAGTGGTACGAACCTACTTCCTGCTCGGTGTCGAACACATCCTGCTCGGCATCGATCACCTGGCGTTTGTTCTTGCGCTGCTGCTGCTGGTTACAGGCGTGCGTCGCGTCATTGCGACCGTCACCGCATTCACGCTCGCCCACAGCTTCACATTGGCTGTAGCGGCGCTTGGCTTCGTCCACATGCCGGGGCCGCCGGTCGAGGCGGTGATCGCGTTGAGCATCTTGTTCGTTGCATCGGAAATCATTCAAAACCGGCGGGGAAAGCCGGCACTGACGGCACAGTATCCGTGGGTCGTCGCGTTTACATTTGGCTTGTTGCACGGACTCGGTTTCGCTGGCGCGTTAACCGAAATCGGTCTGCCGCAGCAGTCGATCCCGCTCGCGCTGTTGTTCTTCAATGTCGGTGTCGAGGCCGGCCAGCTGCTCTTCATCGTTTCTGTGTTTGCGGTTATTGCATTGGCCCACCAGTTCATGCGGCGTATCAATGTTCCGCGACCGACATGGACCTGGCTCGTGCCACCCTATGCTATTGGCGGCGTCGCAGCCTTCTGGGTAATTCAGCGCATCGCCGCATTTTAAGTATCAGCCTATATCTATTGCGCCTTGTGGCTAACACAGAAGCGATTGTGTAAATGCAGATAGTCGGAAAAAGTCGGAGAAATGAAATCGCATCAACGTGGCGAGCGGAGTTAGTGTCAGCGTAAATTGTGAGCGGGTCGATATGAAATACCATCCCATTCTTTCTACGTTAGCCGTTGGCATGTTTTTGTCCCTTGGCTCTCATGCATCGGCTGGAGAACTACCGCCGCGATGGCGCAGCAGCCAGTGTTACATTAGCTTTTTCTGAACGGCAGGTTTTGGCTAAAAGCGGACGTCAGCGGCACCCGTCAATCACGACCGGATTACACCCGAAAACAGACATCGGGTGATTTCACGACCGGAAACGGGGGCAATGCGGTCACAAGCTGCCAATGGTGACCACTGCGTTCTCAGATTACTGATTAGCGAAAACAATCCGAGCTTGAGTCGCTTGACCATGATCCGTACCTCCCGAAATCCCAACGATACATAATGAGGCGAGCTTCAGCGGGGAAGCGGCTTACCCGGTCCCCGATTTCGGGGCCAGCGTCGTCGACGCGGTCCGCTGTGCCGTGGCTTTTCGAGCGGCTTACGGTGTGTACCATATAGGCGAGGTGTAGGCGCGTTCCTGCAGGAACATCGGCACCTCTGGCGCGAAATCGGACTCGTCGAAATAGGCTGCGTCATAGGCTGTCCAGCGCGGCGTTGGAATTTCCAAGACGCGGGCATAGTAAAACGCCT
>JBLHKE010000626.1:0-4849 GCA_047619485.1 Verrucomicrobiales bacterium
CGCAATCAACACCGACGAGGCCAATGAGCAACACTACGAGGTGCCCGCCAAGTTCTACGAGTATGCGCTCGGGCCGCGACTGAAATACAGTTCGGCGTGTTTTGAGTCGCCGACCGACTCGCTTGGAAAGGCAGAGGAAACGATGCTGGCGTTGACTTGCAAGCGGGCGGGTTTGGAAGACGGCATGAGGATTCTCGAACTCGGATGTGGTTGGGGATCGCTCTCGCTTTGGATGGCCGAACACTACCCGGCGGCGGAGATCACCGCCGTGTCGAATTCAGCATCACAGAAGCAACACATCGACGCGCAGGCGGCCGAGCGTGGCTTGGGGAACCTGACGGTGCGCACCGCAAACATGATCGACTACGCAGGGGAAGGGGAGGCGATCTTCGATCGGGTGGTCTCTGTCGAAATGTTCGAGCACATGAAAAACTACGCCGAGCTGATGCGGCGCATCTCCACTTGGCTGAAGCCGGGAGGGTGCTTGTTCGTGCACATCTTCACGCATAAAACCGCAGTCTACCACTACGAGATCAAGGGCGACGACGATTGGATGTCGAAATACTTCTTCACCGGAGGTCAGATGCCATCGGATGATCTGTTACTCCACTTCCAAGACGATCTGACGATCAAGGACCACTGGCAGGTGTCCGGCACCCACTACCAACTGACCTCCGAGGCATGGTTGAAGAACATGGACGCGCACAAGGCCGAGATCATGCCCCTATTCGAGGAGACCTACGGGAAGGGCGATGCGGTATGCTGGTGGAACTACTGGCGAGTGTTCTTCATGGCCTGCGCGGAGTTGTGGGGATACAAAGGCGGCGAGGAATGGATCGTCTCCCACTACTTGTTCGAGCGTTGAGCTGCCGCGCATCACGCGAAAAGTAGCACGGAGTTGCACTCCGTGTTGGGCTCCTCAAACACACCTATGCGCTAGATCCCTCCACAGGTCAGGATCTCGTCCATGCGATTGAGGTGCTGGTAGTCCCGTAACTCTATCCGCAACGAAGCCGTCTTGACCGTTTCGAGCCGTCAGATAGGGGGTTGCCGGACATATCAATCGAACCAAAGACCTCACTGACTTTGTCAACGTCTACAAGCCACCGACAAGAGCTCGCCGCAAAAAAAACGAATGCTTCAAGACGTTCACTTACGACGAGATCGTTGCCAGAGACAAAGCCAACGTCGACATCTTCTGACTCAAAAATAGTTCTCTAGTGAGATCGAGATCTCCGCACCCTTGCCCCAACTGCAGAAGGCGTTGACCTAACTCGCGCATTTGTGCGAGGCTCCGCGCAATGAAGTTTCCACCCGAACGAATTTTGATGGGGCCTGGGCCTAGCACTGTCCCTGCGCGTGTCCTTAGTGCGCTCGGTGCGCCTACCCTTGGACATCTTGATCCAGATTATCTCGAAATCATGGACAAGACGCGCGATCAATTGCGCGAGATTTTCAAGACGAACAACGACCTGACGATGGCGGTTTCGGGAACTGGGAGCGCCGGGATGGAGGCCTGTGTGGCCAACCTGATCGAGCCGGGAGATGAAGCAATCGTGTGCATCAATGGGGTTTTTGGCGGCCGGATGAAAGACGTCATGGAGCGCTATGGGGCGACGGTTCATGCCATCGAAATTCCGTGGGGGCAGAGCTTTGAAGACGATGCGATTGCGAAATCGCTCGAGGACCACCCGGGGGTAAAGGTCTTAGGGATCGTACATGCTGAGACGTCGACCGGTGCCAGTCAACCGATCGAAGGAATCTCGAGGCTGGTGCACGAGGCCGGTGCGTTGTTGCTGGTCGATGCGGTGACTTCCTTGGGAGGCATGGAGCTGAAGCTCGATGACTGGGACATCGATGCCTGCTATAGCGGGACGCAGAAGTGTCTCTCCTGCCCGCCGGGCTTGTCTCCAGTGAGTTTCTCAGAAGCAGCGATCGAGGCGATGGATCGGCGCAAAGGCAAGGTGCAAAGCTGGTATCTCGACATGTCGATGTTGCGCAATTACTGGGGCGAGGATCGGGTCTATCACCACACGGCACCCGTGAACATGACCTACGCGCTGCACGAGTCGCTCACCATCGCGCTCGAGGAAGGGCTTGACGCGCGCATCGAGCGGCACCGGGTGCTGCACGGGCGTTTGCGCAGCGGGCTTGAATCGATGGGCTTGAGCTATGTGCCTGATCACTCCTTGCCGATGCTCAACGCCATCCATGTGCCAGACGGCGTCGACGAGGCAGGTGTCCGCAAGGCCCTGCTGTGCGACTATGGGATTGAGATCGGTGCCGGTCTTGGACCTTTCAAAGGGAAAGCTTGGCGCATCGGTTTGATGGGGCACGCCTGCAGCCTGCGCAACGTCGATCTGATCTTGAGCGCGCTGAAAGAAATCCTTGCGCGTTAAGAGTCTGTCACCTAGCGAACGCCCAAAGGGGGCACTCGATCAGCCGAGGCAGAGATTGAAATCAATCGCAGGCGTCGAGGTGATCGGAGTGCTGGCGATGTCTTCCCATCGGGTGCTATCTGATCTGCCTGAATGAAATCTCGGTGACGAGAATGTCGATCTTCTGATCGTGGGTTTCGATTGGTAGTGCGTCTTGCAATTGGAGTTCGAAACAGATGCCCAGCTTGGTTGCTCGAAACGTAGGGTCGACGAGGAGTCGATCGTAATACCCTCCACCGTGACCCAGACGGCCGCCATTTTGCGGATCGAATGCCAGCCCGGGAATGATCGCCAGATCGATCTGCTCGACTCGGGCGAGTGGGCTCGTCACAGGATCGGGTTCGAGCATGCCAAACTTTGCGCGCCGCAACGAGTCGGCACCCGTGTAGTAGTGGAGATCGAGCCCCTCGGGTGTCACCCTTGGGAGAATCAACTGCTTCGAGTCGCTTTCAAAAAACTCGGAGATGTCAGGTTCATACTCAAGTGGGTGAAACAGGAGGACGTTTTGAGCCGACGCCCAAGCCTCTGACTCGCAGAGGTTCTCTATCAGCAAGGCCGAGCGACGCGTCCGTTCCGCTGGGCTCAGTTCCCTGAGCTTGCGGAGGATTTTTTTGCGAATGAGCGGCTTCTGCTGACTGGAGATTTCGATGGTTAAATCTAACTTGATAGACTCGTGGTTCAATTTGATACTTCAGTAGCCCGAATGAGTTCGAAATCCAAGTTAGGTCGAGTCGTTTCCCGCATCCGCGCGGGGAATGCGGGTTCATGTCCTGATGGAGAGAAATCGCTACGGGTTGGGCTTTTACCCGAAGCTGGGTGGCAGAAACGCAATTTGCAATTCATTCAGCGAATCCTACTGCCGTCGATTTTCTCCAAGCGCACGGGATCCGAGCAGTTGCCTGATTTCCCGGATTTAGAGGCGGGGCAGATCGGGATCACGTGGATTGGTCACGCGACGTTTTTGATCCAAGTCGGTGGGGCGAATATTTTGGTCGATCCCAATTGGGCAATGTGGCACAGCATCGTCAAGCGCGTCCGGCGACCGGGGATGCTGATTGAACACTTGCCACCGATTGATGCGGTGCTCGTATCGCACGCGCATCACGACCACCTGCATTTGCCTTCTCTGCGTGAGGTGGCCAACAACCAACCGATCTTGGTGCCTGCCGGTGTTGGGGAAATCGTTCACCGGCGCGGGTTTGGCGAGGTGCGTGAGATGGCTTACTGGGACTCGTTCGAGTTCGGCGGCATCGAGATCATCCACACCCCAGCGCAGCACTGGGGGGCGCGGTTTGTGCACGACACTCACCGGAGTTTTGGCGGTTACCTGATCAAGTATGACGGTCGGGCGATTTTCCATTGCGGTGATAGCGCTTACTTCGATGGTTTTGGAGAGATTGGTGGATTGTGTGACATCGATGTCGCGCTGATGCCGATCGGTGCCTACGGAGCGCCGAGCGGGCGTGAGGTGCACATGAATCCAGAGGAAGCCCTAGATGCGTTTGCTGAGTTGGGAGCGAAGAAAATCGTCCCAATGCACTACGCGACTTTCCCCTTGGGGCAGGAGCCGATGCACGAACCACTCGAGCGCCTCATAAGTGAAGCGAACCGGCGCGGGATCGCAGAGCAACTTAAGGTGCTCGACGAGGGGCGCACCGTCGTTTTTTAGGTTTCAGGAGACTTCGTTCGTCAGGGTGCCTGCCAACCAATTTCGGATGTTAGTCGCCATGCCCTCGATCAGCCTGGTGCGAGCCTCGACCGAAGACCACGCGCTGTGGGGCGTGATGATCAAGCGGCGGGGAAGTCGCTCTGCAAGCTTGATAAGCGGGTGATCGCTCGCTGGAGGTTCTTTGGAAAGAACGTCGAGTCCTGCGCCGGCAATCAGTTCTTGCTCAAGTGCCACGGCGAGATCTGTCTCGTTGACTAGATCGCCGCGGCCGGTGTTGAGGAGGAACGCTCCAGCTTTCATCTGCCGCAACGTTTGGGCATTGATCATGTGATGTGTCTGCGGCGTGAGAGGGCAGTGCAGGCTGATCGCATCGCTGGTCGAGAAGAATTGTTTCACGCCGACCTTGGGGCGGTCGGGGCTCGCCGGATTCGTGGAATCCTCGCGGGCGAGGAACTGGATGTTCATGCCGAGGGCACTGGCGATGTCAGCGACGCGGCTGCCGATCGCGCCGCTACCGGCGATCCCGAGCGTCTTGCCGTGCAACTCGAGGGCAGGGTAGTCGAGCCGTGAGAAGATCGGGCTTGCTGGCCAGCGCCCGGCTTCTCCTGCCAGGAGGTGGATCGAGGTCGCAAGATTGATCAGCAGGCCGATGGTGTGCTGGGCGACGGTCTCGGTCGAGTAGCCGCTGACATTGCAGACCGCGACCCCATGGGCTCGCGCTGCGTCGAGATCGATGTTGTTG
>JBLHKE010000627.1:0-4842 GCA_047619485.1 Verrucomicrobiales bacterium
GATAAGGGCCAGGGTAGAAACAGGATCGGGTAAAACCGAAAAAGAGCGAGCCCTCGCCAAAACACAGACTTAACACGTGACCCAGAAAGTGGGAGCGCGATCAAAATGATTTTCCCGACAGCCTCTGGAGCTTCGAATGACCCGGTGATCATCTACAACTTCAATCCTGGCAAAGTCGAACTTTTCACCGGCAGTGGGCGCACCGGAGTCATGGGGGTGGCAGCCGACACTTGGCATCACGTCGTCGCCGCCTTCTACGGCAACAGTGGAGGATTCGGCGACAATCTTCGGGAGATCTATATCGACGGCGTGCTCACGCAATCGACTGCCGACACGTTCTCCTTCGGCCACGGCCTGAGCCAAATCGCCATTGGTAATGCTATCAACGGCACGGTGCCGGTGAGCGGCGCGATCGATGATTACGCGATCTACGAACTCGGCAACCTTATCGACCTCGAAGCACGTTGGACCCGGGTAGCCGAGATTGCCGAACACTATAACTTGAGTGACGACCCCGCCGGATTCCGCATCACCGACATCGCGCTACTCCCGAGCCGAAAAATTAGTCTTACATGGATCTTGAAACCCGATACAGTGTACACGATTTCTTGGTCGAGTGACCTGGTCGTCTTCGGCGGTGACGTTGGCGACGACATTGATGCCCAGGGGATCAGTACGAGTCATATCTTCGACAACCCTTCGGTCGATTTCGCCAACCCGGACGGCCTGCCCGAACTGTTTTTCAGAATCTCTGAGAACTAGCCAGGGGATCCGACCTCACCCCAATTGATCACCATGAAATTCACTCGCCGCCAGTTCCTCCGCAGCACCGCCCCGCTAATCGTCGCCCCGTCCGTACTCGGCCGCGCTGGGGCTGCCCCACCCAACTCCCGTATCCAGATGGCCTGCATCGGCGTCGGCGGGCAGGGCACCAGTAACATGAACGCTCTGCGCCAGGACGAGCGCGTGCAGATGGTCGCGATCTGCGACGTCGATACCGGACACCGCAACCGCGCCCTCGTGGCCTGCGGTTTGAAGCCCGAAGCCGGCTACAATGACTTCCGGGAAATACTAGCCCGCAAGGACATCGACGCGGTGATGATTGCTACGCCCGACCACTGGCACGCCGTTATCACCGCCGCAGCCGTGCGAGCCGGCAAGGACATCTACTGTGAGAAACCGCTCGCCGCGAGCATCGGCGAGGGGCGCTTCGTCAGCGACTTGGTGCGCAAGGAGAAGCGGGTTCTGCAGTGCGGCACCTGGCGTCGATCCGGCACCCACACCCGCATGGCCTGCGAGTGGGTGCGCAACGGCTACATCGGCGAATTGAAGAAAGTCGAGGTCGGCGTGCCCGGAAAGTTCGCTGTGCGCGGCGGTTTCACCGGCACCGAGGCCGGGCAACCGGTGCCCGATGGCTTCGACTATAAGCTGTGGGCCGGAACCACCCCGGACGCGCCCTACACCGCCGCGCGCTGTCACTTCAATTTCCGTTGGATCGATGACTACGCGCCCGGTTACATCACCGACTGGGGCGCGCACTTCATCGACGTTGCCCACTGGGGAATGGACGCCGACGCCACCGGGCCGATCGAGATCTCCGCCACCGAGGTGACGCGTCGCGAAAAAAGTTTCTACGACGCCGCCGAGGGTTACAAGATCCGCTACGCCTACGCGAGCGGCGTCGAGATGACCATGTTCAGCACCACTGACCCAGCCACCTACGGAACGAAATTCATCGGCACCGAGGGTTCCGTCTTCGTCGAAAACAGCAAGTTGATCACCGACCCGCCAGAGCTCAAGCGGGTCAAACTCAAAGACGGCGATCAGCGCCTGTACGTCTCTACCAACCACCACCGCAACTTCATCGACAGCGTGCTCTCACGCGAGCCGACCGCTGCTCCCGTTGAGGCAGCCCACCGCGCCGCCAGCGCCTGCCACCTCGGCGCGATCGCCGCCAAGCTCGGTCGCACGTTCAAGTTTGATCCTGACAAAGAGAGCATTGCAGAAGATGCCGAGGCCGAGGCCATGGTGATGCGTAAACTGAGCGGCGGCTGGAAGCTCGGGGGCTAGCAGTTCAGGGTGATGCTACGACTGATTTTTTGTGACCGGGGATCACGACGCGGTCACGCTTTCGCGAGCTCGACGAGCACCGCCTTCTGGGCGTGGAGGCGGTTCTCGGCTTCTTGGAAGATGGTGTCGGCGTGGAGCTCTAGGACTTCCTCGGTGATCTCTTTCTCGCGGTAGGCCGGGAGACAGTGGAGGACGATCGCGTTTTCTTGTGCGCTGTCGACCAGAGCCTTGTTAACCTGGTAGGGTGCAAGGATCTCCAAACGTTCGGCGGCTTCTTCTTCCCGGCCCATGCTCACCCAGACGTCGGTGTAGAGGACGTGTGACTCGGCGGCTGCAGCTTTGACGTCATCCGTGAAGGTGATGTTTGATACGCCCAATTTCTCGCGGTATTCTGCCGGTGGTTGAAATTTTTCTGGCGCGGCGACGATGAGTTTGAATCCAAGCCGGGCGGCTGCCCACATCCACGAGCGGGCGACGTTGCAATCACCGTCTCCGATGAAACTGACCGTCTTGCCTTCCCATGTACCGAGCTTCTCCTGGATGGTTAGTAGGTCGGCGAGGATCTGGCACGGGTGTTCCTCTTCGGTCAGCGCGTTGATCGTCGGGATCCCCGAATACTTCGCGAATTCTTGGATATCGGACTGGCTGTCGTTGCGGATGATCGCTCCATGCGCCATGCGACCGATCACCCGAGCGGTGTCTTTGATTGGTTCGCCGCGTCCGAGCTGGATGTCGTTGGCGGAAAGGAACATCGCGGCTGCCCCGAGCTCACGCAGGCCGACCTCGAAGCTGACGCGCGTGCGCGTCGAGGATTTCGAGAACATGATTCCCCAGACCTGATCTTGGAGTGGCTTGGGCTGGTTTGGTTTGCCGCGTTTAGCCTTGATTTCGACCGCCTGTTGGACCAGGTGGGTGATCTGCTCGGCGCTGAGTTCTTGGATCGAGAGTAGGTGGTTCATTGGATGACTGATTTAAGGATGGAGAGCGCCTCGTTCTTGTCGGCGTCGCTGATCGTGAGCGGCGGGAGGAAGCGCACGACTTTCGGACCAGCTGGGACGGTGAGCAGGCCTTTCGCAGTGAGTTGATTGATGATGTGCATGGCGGGAGTCGATGTCTGCCATTCGAAGCTCTCCGGGTCGAGTTCGAACCCGATCATCAGGCCTCGGCCGCGGACGGCTGCGATTTTAGGGCTGTTCCAGTTCGTTACCTCCTCGACGATCTCGCGGCCGAGCCGGGCACTGTTCTCGCAGAGCTGCGCCTCTTCGATCTCGTTGAGGACGGCAAGCCCGACGGCGCAGGCGAGTGGAGATCCGCCATAGGTCGAGCCGTGCATGCCTGGTCCGAGGAGATCGCAGAGCCCGTCTCTAGCATTGATCCAAACCGCACCGAGCGGAAATCCGCCGCCGATGCCCTTGGCCCAGCTGACCGCGTCGGGGATGATGTGTTCCGCGCCCTCGATGGATTGCCAACCTTTGAGTTTGCCACAGCGTCCGAGGCCGCACTGCACCTCGTCGAAGAACAGCAGGAGGTCGCGCTGCTTGCAGAGGTCGGCCGCGGTGTTGAGGAACTCGGCGGTGGCGATATTGATGCCGCCTTCTCCCTGGATCGGTTCGATCAGGATGGCAGCGGTCTTGTCGGTGATCGCGGCTCTGAGGGCGGCAACGTCGTTGAATTCGACGTAGTTGAAGCCGGGCAGCAGCGGCTCGAAGCCGTCGTGCATCTTCGCTTGGGCGGTGGCGGAGATGCCACCCATGGTGCGGCCGTGGAAACTGCCAGTGAAGGTGATGATCTCGTGGCGCTGGCCGGGTTTGTGCCGGCGGGCGAGCTTGTAGAAGACCTCATTGGCCTCGGCGCCGCTGTTGGAGAAGAAGGTCTTGCCCGGCGACTCCATCACCGTGTCGGCGATCAGCTCTGCGAGGTCGGCCTGTCCGGGGATTTCGTAGAGGTTGGAGCAGTGGATGAGCTGTTGGCTCTGGGAATGGATGGCGGCGACCATGCGCGGATGGCAGTGGCCGAGGGAGTTGACGGCGACGCCGCCGCCGAAGTCGAGGTATTCCGTGCCGTCGGCGTCCCACAAGCGGGCGCCTTCACCGCGGATCGGGGTGATGGGGAAGCGTCCGTAGGTCGGGGCGACGTTGGTTTGGAATTTGGTCGGCATCGGTTGTTTTGGTCTACTTTGGGTTCGAATTTTCAACCGCGAATGACGCGGAGGGCGCGAATGTTTCTGGGTGAATGGTAGTTGGAGGCGTGGGGCTTCCCAATTGGGAGTCGTGAGAATATCGCTGGCGTTGTTGGCGGGCAGGAGTGCCCGCGTTACGGTGGTTTGCGCTGCAGCTCCGATGCCAAATGAGGAATGCTAAATCTTAAATTCTAATTGTTTATGATCTGGGTTCCGATGCCGCCTTTGGTGAAGACTTCGAGGAGGAGGGAGTGGGGGATGCGGCCGTCGATGAGGTGGACTTTTTCGACGCCGGCTTCGAGTGCCTCGGTGGCGCTGTGGACTTTCGGTATCATGCCGCCGGTGATCACCCCTTCGGCGATGAGCTGCTCGGTCTCGGCTGAGGTGATGCTGTTGATCAGTGACTCGGGTTGTGCCGGATCGCGCATGATGCCGAGCACGTCGCTCAAGTAGATGAGTTTATCTGGTTTGAGGGCGGAGGCGAGGGCGCTGGCGGCGAGGTCGGCGTTGATGTTGAGCGGCAGACCTGTGCCGGTTTCGGATCCGACGGGGGAGACGACGGGGACGTTTTCGCTGGCGACGCAGGCACGGAT
>JBLHKE010000628.1:0-4828 GCA_047619485.1 Verrucomicrobiales bacterium
GCGCCGCGCGGTGTGACCGGGATCTCGTGCTCGTTCGCGAACTTCATCACTGCGGAGACATCCCCAACGCTAGTTGCAAAGACGACGACCGCCGGTTCCTGGCGATGGAACCACTTGTCGATGCTGTGCACCTCCAGATCTTCAGGCGAGTTAGAAACCTTATCGGCACCGATCAGCGTCACGAGTTCTTCTTTTAAGTCCATGAGTGTCAGAGTCCGATTCCCATACGGGGGAGAAAAATAACCGCGCCGACGATCGCCGCGGCGATCGCGCACAAGAGAACCGCCCCCGCCGCCACGTCCTTCGCTTTGCCGACTAGTGGATTCTGCCCGGGATGAACCGCATCAGCCAACGACTCGATCGCGGTGTTCACCCCTTCGGCCGCGAACACCAGTGCGATGCAGAGCACGATCAGGCACCATTCGATCTGCGAGATCCCGAACAGGCACCCAGCGGCGATCACCCCGATGGCAACTGCAAGGTGGACTTTCGCGTTCCGCTGCGAGCGGAAGAGGTAGCGCACCCCAGCCCAAGCGAATTTGAATCCTGTTAGGAATTTCGACATCTGACGGGATCGTAGAACCGGTGGGGCAGCCCCAGTCGCCATTGCCTAACCGGCTAACTCGCGCACCGGATCGGTCTCGGCCTCGTAGTCGACCCCGTCCAGACCGAATCCGAACAGTCGCAGAAAATTCTTCTGGTAACCCGCAAAATCCCCCAGTTCATCGAGGTTTTCGGTAGAAACTTTCTCCCACGCAGCCGCGACCGCCGCTTGGATTTCTGGCCGCATCTCCCAGTCATCGATGCGGATCCGCCCGGCCTCATCGAGATCGGGCGAGCCGCCGTAGAGCCGTTCAGCGAACAGGCGCTGTACCTGCTCGATGCAATCCTCGTGCGTGCCTGCCTCCTTCATTACTTTAAAGAGCAGCGAGATGTAGAGCGGCACCACCGGGATGGCGGAGCTCGCCTGGGTGACGACTGCTTTGTTCACGGAGACAAAAGCGCGACCGCCCTTCTCAGCAAGCTTGCTCCCGATGCGCGCGCAGGCGTGCTCGAGATCTTCCTTAGCCTTGCCAATCGTGCCGTCTTTGTAGATCGGGTGGGTGAGCCCCGGACCGATATAAGAGTAGGCGACCGTGGTGCAATCGTCTGCCAACACACCAGCCTCGGCGAGCGCATCCATCCACATCTCCCAGTCCTCACCTCCCATGACCTTCACGGTCTGGTCGATCTCGTCCTGATTGGCCGGATCGATGGTGATTTCGGTAACCAGCTTCTTGTCGGTGTTGATGTTCTTGTTCGTGTAGGACTGGCCGATCGGCTTGAGGCATGAGCGGTACGCTTCACCAGTTTTTGGATCGGTGCGGCGCGGTGATGCTAGGCTGTAGACGACGAGGTCGATCTGTCCCATCTCGCCACGGATCTTGTTGATCGTCTCCTCCTTGATCGCATCCGAAAAAGCATCACCATTCAAGCTGCGCGCGTAGAGTCCGGCCTGCGTCGCGGCGGCCTCGAAGGCGGTGGAGTTGTACCAACCTGCGCTGCCGGTGCGATTTTCCTGGCCGGCTTTCTCAAAGAACACACCGAGTGTTGCTGCGCCACTAGCGAAGGCCGGCACGACGCGCGAGGCGAGGCCGTAACCGGTGGAGGAACCGAGCACGAGCACGTTCTTTGGACCGTCCTCCAGCGGGGACTGACCTTTGACATAATCGATCTGAGATTGCACGTGTGCCGCGCAACCTTCCGGGTGCGATGTCGTGCAGATGAAGCCGCGAATCTTGGGTTTGATGACCATAGTTGGCCAAGTTAACCAGTTCGGGCGCAGTGTATAGCTGGAAATTCCTGCGACCGGCCGGTGTTGCTAGACGCACCCGAATGGCACCCGTATTTAGGTTGTGCGGGCTCTTGATCGGACGAAGGGTAAGCGCGAAACCGCCTCTGGAAAATCCATCGAAGCCACCATGAAGAAACTCCTCCTTCTCATCACCACCACACTCACCGCCACGGCGAGCGCCGCCGAAAAGCCCAATGTCGTCTTTATCCTCGCCGATGATCTCGGCTGGGCGGACACCACGCTCTACGGCCACACCAATCTCTACAAAACCCCCAACATCGAGCGCCTCGCCAAGCGCGGCATGACGTTCACCCGCGCCTACTCCGCCAGCCCGCTTTGCTCCCCCACCCGCTCGAGCATCCTCACTGGCCTCAACCCCGCACGCACCGGCCTCACCACACCGAACTGCCACACGCCGCCGATCATCCTCAAGGCTAGCCCGGGAACAAAATCACCGCCTAACAAGAAATCGATTCTCCCCAACTCCGTGTCCCGGCTCGACACCAAATACTTCACCCTCGGCGAGGCGATGAAAAAAGCCGGTTATGCCACCGGGCACTTCGGCAAGTGGCACCTCGGCAAGGCTCCCTACTCGCCGCTCGAACACGGTTTCGACATCGACATTCCACACTGGCACGGACCAGGACCCGCTGGCAATTTTGTCGCGCCGTGGAAGTACCCCGACTTCGATCCCGACACACCTGACCAGCACATCGAAGACCGCATGGCCAAAGAGGCGACGCAGTTCATGGAAAAGCACAAGGACGGCCAGTTCTTTCTCAACTACTGGATGTTCAGCGTTCACGCCCCCTTCGATGCAAAGAAGAACCTGATCGAAAAATACCGCAGCCAGCTCGATCCCAAAGACCCACAGCGCAGCCCGACCTACGCCGCCATGATCGAAAGCATGGACGACGCCGTCGGCACGCTGATCGATACCCTCGACCGCCTCGAGATCAGCGACAACACCATCATCATATTCTTCTCGGACAACGGCGGTAACATGTACAACACCGTCGATAACACGACGCCCACCAGCAATGCCCCACTACGCGGCGGCAAGGCCTCCATGTTCGAGGGCGGCGTGCGCGTCCCGATGGTCGTCGCCTGGCCGGGGAAGGTGGAACCCGACACCCGCAATGACTCGCGCGTCCAGAGTGACGATTTCTACCCGACGATCCTCGACATGCTCGGCATTAAACCCCAGCCCAAGCAAAAATTTGACGGAGTCAGCTTCCTCCCCGCGCTCGAGGGCAAACCGCACCAGCGCAAGCCATCCTTCACCTACTTCCCGCACGATCCACCAGTCCCTGACTGGATTCCGCCATCCATCTCGGTGCACGATGGCGATTGGAAACTCATCCGTATTTTTCATGGCGGCGAGGACGGCGCACATCGCTACAAGCTCTTCCATCTCAAACAAGACATCGGTGAAAAGAACAACCTCGCCGACCAACAACCCGAGCAAATCAAACGCCTCGACGCCCTCATCGAATCGTTCCTCGAAGAGACAAAAACAGTCCGTCCGATCGCCAACCCGAACTTCAATCCTGCCAAATACGACCCGAGCCAGGAAGGTGTGGGCAAGATCCGCACCCCAGCAGCCGCTAATCCGAGAGCAAAAGCGCAAGCGAAACTGGCTCCAAATCAGCCGACCCGCGCCACCGAACTAGCGGTTTTCAAACACCGCGACAAAAACAACGACGACAAGGTCACCTTGGCAGAATTCATTTTCGGTCGCAAAGCAGGCGTCGCAGCGATCACCAAGAACTTCAACCGCCGCGACACCAACAGAGACGGCATCTGGGTGAAGTCAGAGATCAAATAGCCGGAGCACCGCGATTCAAAGCCCACGCCAATGAAACTCCCCATCATCCTCTGCCTCATCCTCAGCATCCGACTAGCATCCGGTGCGAGTGAACAGCCTAACATCATCCTAATCTACACCGACGATCACGGCTGGCCTGACGTCAGACCACAAGGCATCTACGACGATCTAAAAACCCCACACCTCGACGCCCTCGCCAAAGCTGGCGTCCGCGCCACCAACGGTTACTCGACCGCCCCCCAGTGCGTCCCATCGCGCGCCGGACTCATGATCGGCAAATACCAAAACCGCTTTGGAGTCGAAGCCAACGGCAAAGATCTGACCGGCTTCGACGAGGAGACCACCATCGCCGAGCACCTTCAGAAAGCTGGCTACACCACCGCCCAGATCGGCAAGTGGCACCTCGGGCAAGGCTCCAAAATCGACCGCCACGGCTTCGACGTTTTCTACAACAAGAACGCCAATCGCCCCTGCTGGGGCAACTTCAACGAGCACGGCGACACCTTTCCCACCAAACAGGTGCCGCACACCGAATACCACCTCGACGCTTGCTCGAGCGCCGCGCTCAGCTTCATCCGCCAACAGAAGGAGAGCCCATTCTTCCTCTACCTAGCCTACCGCGCGCCCCACGTCCCGCTCGACGCACCGAAGAAACACCTCGACCGCTTCCCCGGCGAGATGCCCGAGCGCCGCCGCCAGGCGCTGGCGATGATCGCCGCCATGGACGACGGTGTCGGCGCGATCGTCGCCGAGCTCAAAAAACTCGATCTCAGCGAAAACACCCTCATTTTCTACATCGGCGACAACGGAGCACCACTCAAGATCCATAAGATCGACGCCCCCGGCGGCGGCCCCGGCTGGGACGGATCTCTCAACGAACCACTCAACGGTGAGAAAGGTATGCTCACTGAGGGCGGCATCCGCGTCCCATTTATAGTCGCTTGGCCTGGCACTATCCCCGCCGGACAAACCTATGATCACCCGGTCATCGCCATCGACGCCACCGTCACCGCCCTCCATCTAGCCGGCATCAAACCCCAAGGACTCGACGG
This sequence comes from Verrucomicrobiales bacterium, assembly GCA_047619485.1. Taxonomy (GTDB): domain Bacteria; phylum Verrucomicrobiota; class Verrucomicrobiia; order Verrucomicrobiales; family DEV007; genus JBLHKE01. Next base: position 4,715 of record JBLHKE010000628.1, read on the forward strand.
CGCGAACCTCATCCCGCACCTGACCGGAAAAGACAAAACCGCCCCACACGATGCGCTCCACTGGCGCTGGCTAGGCCAGAGCACCATCCGCAAAGGCAAGTGGAAGTACCTCCG
>JBLHKE010000629.1:0-4825 GCA_047619485.1 Verrucomicrobiales bacterium
TGCGCGTGGAGAACGCCAAACTGGTGAAGCTGCTCTCGCAGCCGCGTATCGAGGTGCTCGAGCCGCACATCGAGAGTCTCAAATCGATCAGAGCTGGCTTGTCGGACGGGTCGGTTGGCGAGCTGGTGGATGCGGCCATCGAGGCGCATCGGGCAAAATTGGCGGAGTTGAAGGCGGCATTTGATGCGCCGGAGACATTGCGTGGCAAGAAGCCTGCAGCCGTCCCTGAGGCGGAAGCTGCTGGTCCATAGGTCACCGTTGAGCATAGTTCGATCACGATCGCCCCCCGGGCTGCTGGTCTGGGGATCTTTTGTCGGCTGCACGCGAACATGACACACGCCGATGCCACGGTCTATATTCCGCCACTTGGTAGGGATGGGAGCTGGGAACTCGTGCGTGCCGGCTCTAGCGACTATCTCTATGCGAAAGGACTATTTTACCAAAATTCTAGGTTCGATTTTCCCAACGCAAGTTTCGACACCTACGAGTGGACGATGAAGAGTCCGAACAAGCGACTGATCGATGCTGACAAGGGTTGCGCAATGATCTCTGGTGTCGCCGGGCGTATCGGGGCTGGTACGGATTTTAAGATTAGGGCACCTCCGGAAACCTGCTGTGGAAATGGGGCGCAGAGAAAATTCCCGTTGGCGAGGCGATAAACGCTAAGCTATCTGGTGATAGTGGGCGCTTTAGCAACGAAGACAGCGGGGATTTTATCAAGCTCCAGCCCGCATGAGGTTTTCGGAGGTGCCCATTAGTTACGACGAAAAGGTCGGAGACCTGTTCTGCGACGGGAAAGCCTCGAGCAAATCGAGTCGAGTGATTGTCACCATGGTCAAGGTGTCCGGAAGTTCTTGGCTCAAGGTCGAGCGGAATGAGTATCCCTAGAGGGTTGGCCAGCCGAAGGTGAAGATGATTCACAAGGACGAGGGATTCTGTGTCCTGATGAGGATTCGCGGGCCGTTCAACGGTTTTGGGGAGAAAGTGAAAATGTGGATCGATGAGAGTGACGGCTATTGGTATCTTAGCGATGGAAGTGAGGTCGGCGGGGTAGCCGTCACCGCGACCGCATTCCGTTTCCCGAAAGGTTAGTCGGCTAGAGTATTGGCTTGATTCCCCGGCCATTACACTCCAATTAGAAGCGTTATCGACACTCCAAACCCACAGATTTTCCGACTCCTCTTCCTTGGCGACATCGTCGGCGAGCCCGGCCGCAAGGCGGTCATCGAGCGCCTGCCAAAACTCCGCGAGGAGCGCGGTATCGACTTCATCATCGTCAACGGCGAGAATTCCGCGGGAGGGCGGGGGATCACCCCCAAGATCTCCATCAGCCTGCTGCGCGCCGGTGCGGCGGTCATCACTCTCGGCGATCACTCTTGGGATCAGAAGGAGATCGTCCCCTACATGGAGACCGAGCCGCGCTTGCTGCGGCCGCTCAACTACCCCGATGGCGTGCCTGGTCAGGGGTCGATTGTGCTTGAGGCCGACAGGGCAAAGGTCGGTGTGATCAACGCCCAGGGCCGTTCGTTCATGAACCCGCCGCTGGAAAACCCTTTCCTCGCTGTCGAGGCTGAGGTGGCGCGGATGAAAGAGGAGGAGGGGGCACAGATCGTATTTCTTGATTTCCACGCGGAGACCACCAGCGAGAAAATCGCCATGGGCCGCATGCTCGATGGCCAGGTCGCGGGAGTGGTGGGCACGCATACGCACGTGCAGACGGCTGATGAGCGTGTATTCCCGGGTGGCACTGCCTATCTCACCGACGCCGGCATGTGTGGCCCTGAGGATTCCATCCTAGGGCGCCGCATCGAGCCGATCGTCGAACGCATGCGCACCAGCACGCCACGGACGATGCCGGTCGCCAAGGGGGCGGTCAGAATTTGTGGGGCAATCATCGATGTTGATCTAGCAACTGGCTTAGCGATTGGAATCGAGCGGGTGTCCGAACTCGCTTCGATTGATTCGGCGGGAGGCGAATGAGCGAGCGCCGGATGGGGGCAGGGCAGTTGATCCTCGGAAATGGATCCATCCAAGAATAAGACCGTTTCTTTTAGAATTTTTTTGACAGAGGGAGGACCCTTGCTAAGTTCAGCCTCGCTTTGCGCCAAAATCGCTGTTTTCCCCTCTGTTTTGCACTCTAGTGGGTGTTTTGTAGTCTGAAAACTAGCATTTTGAACCAAACGAAAAGGTATATTTTTTAGTTTTTCCATCAAAAAACGTGGAGTTCTAGAAGAGACGCTCATGTAGCTCAGAGGTAGAGCACTTCCTTGGTAAGGAAGAGGTCACGGGTTCAATTCCCGTCATGAGCTCCAGTAGAACCGCTGAAATTCAGTCGAAAATCCACGAAACCAAGTAACAATCACCGAATCTGAACGAGTCTACAGGGCTTTGAAAGATTCAAAACCAGCAAACCAACCCAGAACAACCTCGGAATAACCCGACCATCCACCTACCAACCGGTAGCAAAAGGAGAATCCCACCATGGCTAAGGAAGCATTTGAAAGAAACAAGCCCCACGTCAACATCGGCACCATCGGTCACGTTGACCATGGCAAGACGACATTGACCGCAGCGATCACCTCGACGCTTGCTGAACTAGGTCTTGCTGAAAAGAAAAACTACGACCAGATCGACGGCGCGCCCGAAGAGAGGGAGCGTGGTATTACGATTTCGACCGCTCACGTTGAGTATGAGTCAGAGAACCGTCACTACGCACACGTTGACTGCCCAGGTCACGCTGATTACGTCAAAAACATGATCACTGGTGCGGCACAGATGGACGGCGGTATTCTCGTTGTCTCCGCTGCTGACGGCCCAATGCCACAGACTCGCGAGCACATCCTGCTTGCCCGTCAGGTTGGCGTTCCATCCCTCGTTGTTTTCATGAACAAGACCGATCAGGTCGACGACGACGAGCTTCTTGAGCTTGTCGAAATGGAGATCCGCGAGCTGCTCTCGCAGTATGAGTATCCAGGTGATGACATTCCAGTCGTCAAAGGTTCTGCGCTCAAAGCCCTCGAGGGCGACGAGACGCACAAGAAGGCCATCATGGATCTCATCAAGGCGGTCGACGACTACATCCCGATCCCAGAGCGCCCGGTTGATCTTCCATTCCTGATGCCTGTCGAGGACGTGTTCTCGATTGAAGGTCGCGGCACCGTCGCAACTGGCCGTATCGAGCGTGGTATCCTCAAGAAGATGGAAGACGTTGAGATCGTCGGTATCCGTGACACCACCAAGACAACCGTCACGGACATCGAGATGTTCCGCAAACTCCTCGACGAGGGGCGTGCAGGTGACAACGTTGGCCTGCTCCTCCGCGGCACCAAGAAAGACGACATCGAGCGTGGCCAAGTCATTGCCAAGCCGGGTTCGATTACTCCTCACAAGGGCTTCAAGTCCGAGGTTTACGTCCTCAGCAAAGACGAAGGTGGTCGCCACACCCCGTTCTTCAGCAACTACCGCCCACAGTTCTACTTCCGCACGACCGACGTAACTGGCAGCATCAAGCTCCCAGAAGGTGTCGAGATGGTCATGCCTGGTGACAACGTCTCCATGGAAGTTGAACTGCTCACTCCAATCGCCATGGACAAAGGTCTCCGCTTCGCGATTCGCGAGGGTGGTCGCACTGTCGGCGCTGGCGTGGTCAACGAGATCACCGACTAGTCAAAATTTCGATCTTCCCGCCGGGTCTTCCTGGAAGGCCCGGCGGGGATAGATCGAAACCTGAATAGGAATCGAACCGGAATCGGCAGAGCAATCACGCTCAAGATCGATCCCGGTTCTCCCGTCAAAAAGCGAAATCAATCGGGGCTTTCCCTCTGCCCCTAAATCCCCTAAGTTTTAAGTCAGTTTTCCAAGAGTCCGTAAAAGATAGGTCAGTAGCTCAGTTGGTAGAGCACCGGTCTCCAAAACCGGGTGTCGGGGGTTCGAGCCCCTCCTGGCCTGCCACTCTTTCATTCATCTCCTCTAAACGAACGAACCTTACCGAAAAACATGAAGAAAATAATTACCTATTTCTCCGAAGTTCGGACGGAACTCTACAAGGCGACCTGGCCGTGGATACCGAAGGATAAGGGTGAGAAGGGCTTCAAACGATTCAAGGAGCTCATCGACTCCACCGTCGTCGTCTTCATTGCGATGCTTCTTCTTGGAGCTTTTGTCGCATTCATCGACCTCGTCATGTTCAACGTCATCGAGCTGCTCACGAAGTAGTCGCAGGCGAACCAATTTTTCCCAACCAAACTTAATTAATTAGCGAACACCATGGCTGTCCCCGCACCAAGAGATCAGTGGTACGTCGTTCATGTCCTTTCCGGACAGGAGCAGAAAGTCCGCAATGACATTGCTCGCCGCGTTGAGGCCGAGGAGATGGCCGACTACGTGTTTGAGGTTCTCGTTCCTACCGAGCGTGTCTCCGAGGTGCGCAAAGGGAAGACCTACGAGACCAAGAAGAAGTTCTACCCAGGCTACGTCATCGCCAACCTCTACCTGCTCGACGAGAACAACAAGCTCGTCGATAGGACCTGGTATTTCATCCAGGAGACCAACGGCTGCATCGGCTTCGCAGGAACCAAGACCCGCCCGATCCCGATGCGACCGAAAGAGGTCGAGAGCATGTTGGCGCAGATCAAGGAGCGCGAGGAGAATGTCAAACCCGCGATTCAGTTCGAGATCGGCGAGGTGGTCAAAGTCTCAGATGGTCCGTTCCAGAGCCAGACTGGCAAGATCGAGGAGATCGACCAGGTGAAGGGCAAGCTGCTCGTATCCGTCGAAGTCTTCGGACGCCCGACACCAGTCGAGCTCGAATACTGGCAGATCGAAA
>JBLHKE010000630.1:0-4823 GCA_047619485.1 Verrucomicrobiales bacterium
CTGGGGAGGATTTAAATGGATTTAATGACGATTCAGCGGGCGGATCTGGGCGAATTCTAAAATGATTCTTGCCGGAGCGGGTAAGTCCGACAGGCTCCTAGCGATATCAGTGAGAGATAGCTGTCTAACCATCATAGATAATCAGCAATTGCCGTATAAAGATTAGAAAAAAATAGCTGCTTTCATAGTTTCCGTTGCTAATGTGCAAGTATGAAATGCAGAATTCAGAATTTTCGCAGATCAGCGACATGGCTGATTGGCTTGGGTCTTTTAGCTGGGCTTTCAGCCTCGTCGATGGCCGGAGAAGAGATTCGCACCGAGCGCGGCAAGATTTATCACGACTGCAAGGTGATCTCGCGGGACGACTACGGCATCATGATTCGCCACCGCGACGGGGCAGCGCGCCTAGCGTTTGGCGATCTCCCGCGCAACACGCAGCAGCGCTTTAAATACGACAGCAAGGCCGCGTCGAGTTTCGTAAAGCGCCACACGCACGTGCCAGTTCGCAGTTCGCAAATCGCGCACCAACGGGCGATCGCAACGCACTTTACCGGGTTCTCGCCACAACTCGCCGCAACCCGTGCCCACCTTGCATTTGCTAGCGGATTGCTAGGGGCTCCGTTTGGAGGCTCTTTGAGTGTGCCCGGACTAAAGTCGTTCAACGCATGGCAGACCGATGCTCGCTTCGCGACCCTGAATCCGTACCACACGAGCCACAGCTACAAGGTGAAAAACGGCCGAGTGCATCTCAACAACCGCCGGCAGTGCGATCGCTACGATGGTGGTCAGAACTATCGTTACGCGTACCAGCCACGCTACAACCCGAACTCGTATCTGCAGAACCAGGTTCGCTACGGGAACCACATCGCGCCCGCGATGAATGGCAATCACATCCGCGCGACCAACGGTGGCAATCCGGTCGCGCCAGCGATGATGTCATACAGCCAGTTCCAGGCAGCGCGAGCCAATGCAATCCGCAAGAGTGCTCCCGTACGCCGCAGTGGTGGTGGACGAAGCAAGTAGGTGAAGTTGCGCGTGCCACTCGGTTCGTGATCCGATAACACAGCCTCATTCCCTAGCACTAGCCATACGCAGACAGGACTGCCGTTTCTGACGCAGCCTAAAGGCGACGCTACATGGCTGCTCCCTTTTAAAGCTAACGGGCACCTCCGAAAACCTCATGCGGGCTGGAGCTTGATAAAATCCCCGCTGTCTTCGTTGCTAAAGCGCCCACTATCACCAGATAGCTTAGCGTTTATCGCCTCGCCAGCGGGAATTTTCTCTGCGCCCCATTTCCACAGCAGGTTTCCGGAGGTGCCCTAACGCTGATGGGCAGGAGTGCCCGGATTACGATTTGCTTAGAAAAAATCTACCGGGCAGAGATGAGCGTCCGCCCTCAGCTACCTTCACTGCTGCTCGGTCAGTGTTTTCAAAAACGCGACCAGTGCGGCTCTGTCCTCATCGCTCAACCTGATGCCCGATTTCGGGTGCTTGGCTAGATTTGGATCGAGTGTGTCCGAGCGTTTGAGGCCGTGATTGTAGTGGTCGATGACTTCCTCGAGGGTAACGAATCGGCCGTCGTGCATGTAGGGCGCTGTCAGTTCCACATTGCGTAAGCTTGGGACGGAAAATTTGCCCTCGTCGAAGTCTTGTTTGGTGATCGCGCCCCGACCGAGGTCATCGAAACGTTCGTCGAGCCCGTTGTTGGCGAAGCCATGATTGGTGAAAAGCGCACCGCCGTGGCAGTGGAAGCAGTCGGCTCCGAACTGGTTGGCGCGTGGTTCGTACTCGGTGAAAAATAGTTGGAAGCCGCGCTGCTCCTGCTCGTCCAACTGCCCCTTCCCCCGCATCGCGAGGTCGAATTTGGATTTGTATGAGGTGAGCGAGAGGAGGAATTGTTCGAGTGCTAGGGAGAGGCGCTCGCTATCGATCCCGGGCACGCCGAACGCTTCCTCGAACAGGGCGGGGTAGTCGGCGTGTGCGCGGAGTTTGGAAATCGTCGCACCGAGCGATTGGTTCATCTCGAGCGGGTCCTGGATCGGGTGCAGCACCTGCTCGCGCAGCGTGGGGGCGCGGCCATCCCAGAAAAAAGTGTCTTTCCACGCGAGGTTGAACAGCGGCATCGCATTGCGCAAACCGGGTTTGCCATGCACCCCGATGCTGAATCGCCGGGGGTCGGAGAGGCCACTCTCAGATTGGTGGCAAGCGGCGCAGGACACGGTGTTATAGAGCGAGAGGCGGGCGTCGTTGAATAGTTTTTTCCCGAGTTCGACCCCGGCGATCGTCATCGGATTGTCGGATGGGAGGTTTGGGAAAGAGAATTTTGGATCGAAGCTGAACCGGTATAGTTCGTCCGGGCTCTTCGGTGGGTATTTCGGGCGGGGGGCAGGTTTCGTCGGCGGGGAATTCTGGGCGACTGGTGATTGGACGAGCGTCCAGGCGGCGGGGAGGTTTTTTCTGATACTGGCCGCGATCTCATCGCCTTGCCGCGAGTGGGTCGAAGTGCCCTGCTTGCTGATGTGGATCGGGTCGAGGATCGCTTTGAGGTTAAAGCGTAAAAATAGGTATTGGCTTGGCGGGTCGGTCAACCCGATGGTGATGGCGGTGCGGTTCGGGTCGTTGGCAAAATGGTAGGAGTAACCGCTCAGCGTCTCTCCGGCACCCTGAGTGCGGAAGTGGCCCTCGATCGCCAGGAAAATATAGCCTCCCTGCCAACTCCAGTGGAGGCCGTTGAGGTTTGGGTTCAGGGGGTGATCGGCTGGGAGATTTTTTGGATCGGTCGCATTGGATTTGGGATCGGCACCGACGTGGAACCTGAGCGCCGTCGCACCGGCATCCGGAATGCCTGCTAGGGTGAATCTGTTGCGACGCTTGCTGGCATCAAGCCAGGCGTATTGTTCGGGGAGCCGGTGCCAGACTCCATCACTCGTTTGGATTTCGAAACCGCTGAGGAGGTAGCTGAGCCGCGTGATGGAGAGGGTTTCGCCAGCGTTGTTCTTGTAGCGCAGGGAGTCTGGCCGCAGTGGCTCGCCGCCGTAGCTGTGTTCGATGTGGACGAGGGCTTCTTTCGCGTCTGCTTCGGAAGCGAATGGGAGCCACGTGAATAGCGCGGCAATGCTGAGTGCGATGCGCCTCATTCTGCGCGGCTAATTCTCTTTAGCGCCGCCTGCGCCGCATGGTAGCCACACATGCCATGGACACCGCCGCCGGGTGGGGTCGAGGCGCTACAGATAAATATGTCGTCGGCCGGAGTGGTGTAAGGATTGATTCGGGCGACAGGCCTCATGAAAACCTGGCGCCAACTGTTCGCCCCACCGGCGATGTCCCCGCCGATGTTGTTCGCGTTGTAGGCTTCGACTTCGTTGCAGTTCATCGTGTGTTTTGCTAGGACACAGTCGCGGAATCCCGGAGCAAAGCGTTCGAGTTGGGCTTCGATGGTCTCGCTGATGTCCGCGTCCGAGCCAGCGGGGACGTGCGCATACACCCACGCTGTGTGCTTTCCCTCTGGTGCCCGGCTTGGATCGCAGAGGCTCTGTTGCGCGACTAGGATAAAGGGGCGCTCGTGTTGATGGTGTTGCCATGTCGCACGTTCGGCTGCCTCGATTTCCGCGAGTGGGCCACCTACGTGCACCGTGCCGGCTCGGCGACACGGTTCAGCTGTCCACGGGATGGGATCACTGAGAGCATAATCGGCTTTGAAAATGCCTGGGCCGTGGCGGAATTTCGATAGTGATCGGGTGTAGCGCACCGGGAGCCGGTCACCGGCGATCTGCTGCAGCGCGCGCGGCGAGGTGTCGAATAGGTAGGCCTTGGCGGTCGGAAGTTCGGCGATGTCAGTAACCTCGTATCCACATTCAATTTTTCCGCCGAGTGATTCCAGCAAGCTGCAGAGTGCCTGGGTGATATTTCCCGAGCCCCCCTTGGCGACTGGCCAGCCGTAACGGTGGCCGGAGAGCATGATCACCAGCCCGATGGCCGCGGTGAAGGGGGCGCTTAGTGGCATGAATGAGTGGGCTGCATTGCCGGCGAAGAGCGCTCGGGCCGCGTCGGATTTGAAGTAGCTCGTCGAGAGGCCAGAGGCAGAGCGCATGGCTTTTAACCCGAAGCTGGCCATCGCGAACGGATTTTTCGGGAGGCGGATTGGCGGTGCTAGCAATTGCTCGAACAGCGCGTCAGCGTTCTTCAGCAGGGGGGCGAAGAGTTTCTGGTAAGCCTCTGCATCTTCTCCGAGAGCAGCGGCGGTCGCTTCCAGTGACTGGTGCATCACCGCGCACTCGCCATCGTCGAACGGGTGGGCGAGCGGGATGTCCGGGTGGATGAATTCCAACCCGTGATCGGCGAGCGGCAACGACTGGAAGAACGGGGAGGCCATCGCTGTCGGATGCACCGCAGAGCAAACGTCGTGGTGAAAACCAGGCAGGGTCAATTCGGCCGTGCGCGACCCACCACCAGGGGTGTCTCGGCTCTCCAATACAAGCACCCTCCCGCCCTGTTGGGCGATCGCGATCGCGGCCGCAAGCCCGTTAGGTCCGCTACCTATGATGACTGCGTCAAATTCTGCCATGGTATTTTTCGATGGATTGTTTCCAGACGGACACGGTCTCGTCGACGCAGCGTTGCCAAGTGAAGCTCGCAGCATGATCCAGTCCGAGCTGACGTAATTTTTCCCGTTGGGTGCTGTCGGTAGCGAGGGTCTCCAAGGCGGCAGCCATCTCGTCTGGACTCTCGGGATCGAATAGTAAGGCACGGCCTTTGGCGATCTCGGTGAGCGATGAGCTGCGTGAACAGGCGACCGGTGCCCCGCTGGCCATCGCCTCGATCAC
>JBLHKE010000631.1:0-4803 GCA_047619485.1 Verrucomicrobiales bacterium
GGCTCGAGACTAGGGCGGACGTCGAGAAAGCGGTGCGCAAGATGCTCGCCGATCGGCAGCACAACATGAGCCCCAATCACAACAGCCCCTCGAGCGGAAACCCGAGGATCCTGCAATTCTTCCGCGAATTCTTCGGTTACTACAAAGCACCCGACGTCTTCAAGGACACCGACAAATTCGCCAAAATCGAAGGCTTCAAACAGTTCAAAAAGGGCACGGCTTCCCAGCTGCGCTACGACACCGACACCCTCATCCTACATATCCTTCAAGAGGACAAGAACGTCCTCTACGAACTGCTCACCACCAACAAGGTCTACGCCTCCTACTGGCAAGGAAGCAATTCGCCAGACCAAATCAAGAAGGCCGGCGGGAAAGAGAAGTATGCCGCCACTCACGGCCTGCAGAACTACAACCTCGACCCCTTCGAGCAGGCCTACGATTCGAAGGCCTCGCGCGAGAAACCCGCGCTTCTGGCCCCGCAAGAGCAGCGCTGTGGGGTGCTCACCCAGCCCAGCTGGCTCATCGCCCACAGCGGCAATTTCGACAACGACCCCGTCCGCCGCGGCAAGTGGATCCGCGAAAACCTTTTGGCCGGCTCTGTGTTGGACATACCCATCAACGTCGATGCGCAAGTCCCCGACGACGAGCACAAAACCCTCAGGGAGCGCTTCGCCGTGGTGCGCGTCGAGCAGTGCTGGCGCTGCCACACCAAGATGAACCCGCTCGGCATGCCCTTCGAAGCCTACAACCACGTCGGCCGCTACCGCCAGCAGGAGGTCGGAAAGCCGGTCGATTCCAGCGGCGCCATCTCCCACACCGGCATCCCCGGGCTCGACGGCGAAGTAGAGGGCGTGCGTGAGATGATGGAGCGCATCGCTGGCTCCGAACTTGCCCTGCAGAGTTTCGTCCGCCACGTGTTCCGCTACTGGATGGGACGCAACGAGTTGCTCAGCGACTCGAAGACGCTCATCGCCATGGAGAATACCTACCGCGATAGCGAAGGCAGCTTCAACGAACTCTTAGTATCCCTGCTCACCTCCGATTCATTCCTCTATAGGAAGTAGTCAGAATTCGTAGAGCCCAAACTCATCAATCCCATCTGCAAAAAATTCGCGTTCATTCGCGGTTAAAAATCCGATCTACCATGACCCCATCCACCTTCTCCCGCCGACAGGCTCTCAAGGGCGTCACCCTCGGCGCCGGTGCCGTCGCCTTCGCCCCCTTCCTCAACCACCTGCGCGCCGCCGAATCTGGACAACAGCCAAAGCGTTTCGTCTTCGTCGTCAAGGGCAGCGGCCTGCAGGCCGAGTTCCTCAACCCCGAGGGCCTGCAACACGGCGGCGACACCCTGATCGACTCCACACTTGATGGCAAAATGTTGCCCGACAGCCTGAAATCGCTCGATCCCTTCCGCGACAAGCTCACCATCATCCAGGGGCTCAGTGGCAAGATGTGCAACAGCGGGCACAACTCCTTCTACGGCGCTCTCGGCGCCTTCAAATCCACCGCCGTGTCACCGCCTTCGGCCGCCACCATCGACGGCCTGCTCTCCGAGAAGTTCCCCTCGGTCTTCAACCACATCGGCCTCAAGATGGGCAACGGCTCCCAAGGCACCGCCTACCCCGCAATCTCCGCCGCCGGCAAAAGCAGACAACTCCCCTTCCAGTGCAACCCGGAGACGGCCTATCAGAACCTCTTCGGCAGCATCGCCGCCGGGGGCGACATCAAGAAAAAATACACCCGCACCGGCAATGTGCTCGACGCCATGAGCGGCGACATCAAAAAGCTACAGAGAGAGCTGCCTGCCGGCGAGCGCGAGAAGCTAGGCCACTACCTGCACGGTTTCGAGGCGCTCAAGGACCGCCGTAGCAAGCTCATCTCCATGCAGGACATCCTCAGGAGAAACGCCCCGCCAGTGACCGATAAATACAGCTCGAAGTACACCACCGACCACCTCGAAGCGCACTTCGACATGGCGACCGCCGCGCTCATCAGCGGCATCAGCAACGTCGTCACCCTGCACTGCGACTCCCTCGACTCCTCCTACCAGGGGCTCGGCATCACTCCCAAGGTGCACTCCATCGGCCACGGTTCGAGCAGCGGCGACCTCTCCTCGCAAGACTGCCGCAATATCATCCGCAGCTACCACGTCAGCCTGATCGCCGCCATGGCCGGCAAGCTCGAAAAGATCCCCGAAGGCGACGGCACGATGCTCGACAATACGATCATCGTCTACGTCAGCGACAACTCCGACAAACACCACGCCAGCGCGACTGAGTGGCCGATGTTCGTCCTCGGAGACCTCGGCGGCAAGCTCAAGACATCTGGTCGCTACCTCGCCTACCCGCGCTACGGCACGGCGAACCACAAGCAGACCATCGGCAACTGGCTGACCACCATCTGCCACGCCGCCGGCGTGCCACAGGATCATTTCGGCCAACCCGATTTTGCCCTCGGCAAACTCGACGAACAAAACGGCCCCCTCTCAGAACTCCTCGCCTAGATCCCATGCGCCACCTACTCGCATCGCTATCGATCCTCTGCCTCGCCACCGGCGCGCTGGCGCAGCCACCCAACGAGTATGTCCACCAAGCCGGTCAGCCATTCTCGCAGAAGGACATGGCCGAACTGTGCGCCAACAAGTCCCTCAAAAAGTTGGACCTGCGCGGCGCCGGCCTAGTCGACTCCTACATGGCGGAGCTCACCGGATTGAGCTCGCTGGAAGAGCTGAGGGTCGACTCCCACCGGATCACCGAAAAGGGCTATGCGGTGTTAGCAGAGCTCAAAGGGTTGAAAAAACTCGGCCTCGAAGCAATCTCGCCCGGCGAGGCCGACTCCACCATCGCGCTGCTCAGAGACCACCAGCTCGAAGTCCTCGACCTGAGCGGCGGCTCAACGTTCACCGGCAAGGAGCTCGCGGGGCTGCGCCATAAGTCGATGCTCAAGGCCTTGGACCTGTCCGGGTTCCGGGGGGAGATCAGCGACGGCGATCTCGCCTCCATCAAGGATTTCACCGGCCTTGTATCCCTCGACTTGAACGGCCACTCCAAGTTCAAGAAAGACATCAAATACCTGGAGGGCATGACTCAGCTCGAGACGCTCAACCTCTATGGCTGCGTCGGCATCGAGGACGAGGGTTACAACTCGCTGTTCAAGAAGCTACCCAATCTGAAGAACTTGAACATGGGCTACTGCTGGTGGCACAAGGGCGAGGGACTTGTCTTCCCCGCCTCGCTGATCAATCTCAACCTGGTTGAATCGAAGCAACTGCTAGACTCCGCCTTCTCCGAGTTCCCACCGCGGAACAACATCGTCCACCTCAACCTCTTCCAGTGCCTGCCACTCACCGACGTCGGTATCATCGCGCTCGGTGTGATGCCGAAACTCAAAACGCTTAACGTCGGCTGCATCCGCGCCCTGACCAACGAGTCGCTGAAGAGCGTCGGCAAGAACACGACGCTCACCGAGCTGAACATCTCCGACAACGACCACTTCGACGACGATGGCCTAGCCCACCTCAAAGATCTCAGCGACCTCGAAACCCTCAACCTCTGGCACCTCAAGGGCATCACCGGCTTGGGGTTCGTCCACCTCAAAGGGCTCACGAAGCTGAGGGAACTGAACCTCGCCGACTGTCACCACATCGCCGATTCGAGCTTCGCCTACATCAAGTCGATGAGCGCTCTTGAAAACCTCTACATCGACAACTGCCCCACCATCACCGACGCTGCCATCGCGCAGCTTTCCGATGGCCCGCGCCTGAAGGAGCTCACCCTCTCCGGATGCGAGAAACTCACCGACGCGACCCTGATTCAATTCAAGTCGCTGAAGTCGCTCGAATACCTCGACATCAGCAACTGCGTCGAGATGACCGACGCCGGCGTCCGCATGATCCGCAAATCCCTCCCCGACTGCACTGTCATCCGGTAGTTTCCCCCGTGGCGGGTGAGATTTCATTTTTTGAGAGGGATCATCGATCTCGATAATCCGCTACTCGGGTATTGGTCTAATACTTCTGCCCGACGACCGGCAAGCAAGCGAGCACCCAAACGCCTAAACGACAGGGGAGATTTGCCCCCTATCCAGCGTTTTCCCCGACTCGAAACAGAAGTCTTGGCGAAATGCTGATCGGCGCGTCGGCGCTTTTAAGCACTACCGTGGTGGATTCCCCCTGTGAGGCGAAATCATCGCCGGCGTCGGCGTCGAACCCCTTCCCATCGGTCGACCAGAAAATAGTGTAGACGGCCTCCGGGGTGGAGTTCCAAGTCAGCTGAACCTGGTCGCCGGGCAGCAGTTTAATCTCGGTGATCCGGAACGGGACCGAGCTGCTGGGTTCCACCAGCTCGTCCAAGTCATCTTGGGTGAGCGTATGGCCGTACACCCGCACGTCATCGATGGTGCCATCCCACTCGCGGCCGCCATTGGTAAATCTCCCGATACTCATTTCATTGAGGTAGAGCCCGTTCTTCTGGGTTGTCCCGTCAAAATGCTGCCACACCTCATTGGCCACATCATAGAGCGAGATCCGATGGTTCGAGTCAGCGACCCAACCGAGATTGGTATCCCCACCCGGATCCTGGCGCACGACGATTAGATAGTTCTTGCCAGTCTCGAGCGCGGGCGAAGGGGTGTACTGCGCGCGCACGTTCCCGAAGTCCATTAGGATATTTCCTCCGCGGGTGCCGACTAGAATCCCAGCGTTGGAGTTGAACCGGTTCGAGAACATGATGTGCTCGCCACTGAGAGAATTCGTGTTGAACCACGCAGAAATCGTGAAGTTGCTGCCCAAGATGTAGGGCGCCC
>JBLHKE010000632.1:0-4793 GCA_047619485.1 Verrucomicrobiales bacterium
CATGGATGGATCATCCCGTTCACCCAAATCAAGCTGCATCAAGCTGCCGCCAATCAGTCCGAGCCGCTTGCAAGCTAATAGCGAAACCATCACCCCCTACCTAAAAACATATGAGCATCCCCACAGAAACAACTAGTGTTACGAATCCACTCAAGATTGCCGTCTTGTCCCTGAATAAGAATCTCTATTCGACCAGCCGACTCGTCGAGGCAGCTCGGAAGCGTGGTCATGAAGTTCGCGTGATCGACTATCTCAAATGCCACATGGACATCCGGTCGCAGAAACCGCGGATTTTCCTCGGCGACGAACCGCTCGTCTTTGATGCAGTCATCCCAAGGATCGGCGCATCGAAGACATTCTTCGGCACAGCCGTCGTGCGCCAGTTCGAGATGATGAATACTTTCAGCCTGAACGAGTCGGTCGCTATCAGCCGTAGCCGCGACAAATTGCGAAGCCTACAACTCCTTTCTCGCAAAGGCCTAGGGCTTCCCGTCACGGCCTTCGCCCACGACACCAAGGCCACTGCCAACATTGTCAAAACCTGCGGTGGCGCACCAGTAGTCATCAAACTCCTCGAGGGCACGCAGGGGGTTGGAGTCGTGTTGGCAGAGACACCAAAAGCCGCCGAGAGTGTCATCGAGGCATTTCGTGGGCTCAACGCGAACATCCTCGTGCAGCAATTCATCAAGGAAGCCGGCGGCGCAGACATCCGCTGCCTAGTCGTCGGAGACAAAGTGGTAGCAGCCATGAAACGCCAAGGAGCAGAGGGCGAATTTCGCAGCAACCTCCACCGTGGCGGCTCGGCACAACTTGAGAAAATTTCACCCGAAGAACGTAAAACCGCGGTGCGCGCAGCCCAGGTCATGGGACTCAACGTCGCCGGTGTTGATCTTCTACGAGCGTCCACCGGCCCTGTTATTATGGAGGTGAACTCTTCACCAGGTCTGGAAGGCATCGAGAAAGCGACGGGCAAAGATGTTGCCGGATCGATCATCCAGTTCATTGAGAAAAACATCAAATCCAGCAGCAGAACCAGGGGAAAGGGGTAACTCAAGATTACTGGAAATTACTGACAGGACGCAAGCGGCGCGGCGCCCGGGAGAGTTGCAACGAACCTATCTTGCCAATGCTACTACGACATCTTCTCAAACTCCTTCTCGTCCTCGCTGTATTCGAAGGGCTCGGCGGTGGGATGCCGGCCTTTTCGCAAGCCGCTCCTAGGCCTCCAGATGCAAAGGACGATCCTAGTGAGTTGGTCAGCAAGGAGACCGAACCGTCAATCCTTGCCTCCGACTACACGCGCAGAACAGCCGAGATCGACCGCGATTTTGATAAGCTTAACGAACAAGATCCTACGTTGGCTCCGTCGGACCTGCCGCCAAGCGATCTTGAAACCCGCACACTCGAAGAACTAGTCGGGGAATTCGAAAGCCTCAAGAGCAGATTAACAGCAGCTCGGGAAGCAACGGAATCTCACGCAGCAGAGGAGAGATCGCGCATCACACGGTTGGCGACACTCCCCGATTTAATCAGGGACGGGAAAGTCGAACTTGCCAGCCTCCCAGAGGCGAGCCCCCCTCTCGCGACGGCCACGGATCAGGATAAAGCCAATCACCAAAGGCTGGTCGAGCGGAGGGAACGCTTGGAACAACAGATTTCGACGCTCCAAGCCGAGCTTGACTACTACAAAGCGAGCACCTCGCTTTTTGCCGCCCAAGGGCAACATGAGCGACAGAACCTCGCTAATCTGACGAAGGCCTCGACAGCGTGGCAGATTGCGGTCAATCAACGCCGCCAAATTTCCACTGGAGATGCAGCGAAACGTGCAGAGAAAGAGATCGAGAAATTCTCAAAAGAACCAGCCGCGAAGTCAATCGCTGAGGAGATTTCTAAAATAGCAAAACTCCACGGAGGCAAGGACGGGCTCAGTAGCCGGATGGCAAGTGCCAGCATCAACCTAGCGGTAGTGCGTGCAAAACGCGACCGCGTCGCGAAACAACACTCAAGCTCGATGCGCCGGGTCAATCTACTTGAAGGCGCGAATCTTCCGATCGATTCAACCACCGGTCGACTCCTACGCCGTCAACGCCAGGGTCTCACGGAGGAAGTCCAGTTGAGGGGCCAGCTCCGATCAGCCTTACGCGATTCGGCTCGGGCCCAGATCGACTTGCTCGAACATGAAGAAAGACAGACTCAACTCCTTGGGGAGCCGGTAACTTTTGATCAAAATCTCATCGACCTTCGCAAGTCGCGAGCCAGCCATCTCAGGTTGTTGACCGAAGATTATCGTTCATACATCGCAAGTCTCTCGGAGACGGCAACCGCATTGCGCTCACTGGGCACAGAGACGAGCTCTTTCATTAGATTCGTTGATGAGCGGCTGCTCTGGATACCCAGCACCGAGCCGATCTCGCTCGGCGATCCCAAGATCGAACTGGGCGCAATCTTTGAGGTGTTGGCGAAAGATCCGTTCGCATTTCTTCTCAATGATTTCCTATCGATCCCGATCCTTTGGGGAATTATTACGCTCGGCATCGTGACCATCGCGCTGCGCAGGAAGATTTTCTTAAAGAGGCTAATCGAACAAGGGGCAATCGCCCGTAAACGCAATTGCACGAGCTACACGCCCACCGCGAAAGCGCTCCTCTACACGCTACTCATCGCGGCGCCACTTCCTGCCCTCGGCTTCTATATCTACGCACGCACTGGTGAAGCCCCACTCGGTATCGCAAACGGCATCCGCAATGTATCCGCTTTTCTAACCATCACCATCGTATTGTTTGGCCTTGCCCACCCGCAAGGTCTGATGATCGACCACTTCCGGATGGCGGGAGCACGCGTCGCCTTGCTGCGCAAAAACCTCCCGTGGTTCATCCTCGCGATGCCAGCACTGGTGTTCCTCGCAACAGTCCTGCCACTCGCAGCCTCCGCGAGTTCTGCCGGACGACTGTTCTTTATGGCACTACTGGTCTGCCTGCTGACCTTCATCTTCCGCGTGCTGCGCCCTTCGAAGCAGCTCATCCACTGGCGAGGAAAAGCTCCAAATCACCTTGCTCGTGCCTGTTTCCTCCTCGGGATCGCCGCACCTACCGCCCTCATCATTGGTGCAATGGCCGGCTACTTTGATTCAGTCCAAGAACTCCGCCTGCAGTTGCTTTCCTCGGTCGCCCTAATCCTCGTAGCACTTCTGATCACAGCGTTGTCGTATCGTTGGATCCTCGTCTCGCGGCGGCGCCTCGTTGTCCAGCAGGCCTTACAATGGCGCGAACTTGTTGTCGCCGAACGTGCTGCAGCAGAGGGTGCAAAACAGAAAGGCGGTGCCAAACCCCAGCACCTGGCATCACCAGACGAGGTGAGGACCGAAGCGTTGAAAACGGTCGAGGTAGAAGAACAAACGGCTCGATTGGTGCGCGCGACCGCCATCGCCTTCGTCGCATTTGGCATTTTCGGGATCTGGAGACCCACGGTTCCCGCGCTGTCAGCACTGGACGATGTCACCATCTGGGACAACCGTCAGAGCGAATCCACGGCGACCAACTCGCAGCCGACAGAAGAGGACAAAACCCCCTTCAGCATCCCACTGGGAAGTGCGGAAAAAGACAAGGCGGGAACAGGGAAACGTTTCGATCCATCCGATGGACGTGTCAGCCTCCAAAACCTCGTCACGGCCCTAATCACACTCCTCTTGACCTACGTAGCCGCCCGCAATGTACCCGGACTACTTGAGCTGACCGTATTCCGCAGGCTAAGGTTGCAGCCTGGCAGTAGCTTCGCGTTCAAAACTACCATCCGCTACATCATCGTCGTCACAGGTATCGTCATCGCGTTCTCAATGATCGACATTACTTGGGGCAAAGTCCAGTGGATCGCTGCCGCGATCACCCTGGGCGTCGGATTCGGCCTCCAAGAAATCTTCGCTAACTTTGTCGCCGGGCTAATCATCCTTTTCGAGCGCCCGATCCGCCTCGGGGATGTCGTCACGGTCGGTGATGTTTCTGGCAAGGTTACCCAGATCCACATCCGTGCGACGACGATTCGCCAGTTCAACAGCCGCGAGTTGATCGTCCCAAACAAGGAGTTCATCACCGGGAAACTGGTAAACTGGACGCTCAGCGACAGCGTTCTACGCTTCGAGATCATCGTCGGCATCGCCTACGGTTCCAATACGAAGAAGGCTACCGAGATTCTTCTAAAAGTCGCCAACGACAATCAAAAAGTGCTGAAGGATCCGGCACCAGACGTGTTGTTTGATGACTTCGGAGACAGCGCTCTCGTCTTCCAATTACGTGCACACGTCAACCACGTCGATGACTTGCTACCAGCGAGAAATGAGATCCGCTACGCGATCGATGATGCATTCCGAGAAGCTAAAATCGAGATCGCCTTTCCTCAAACTGACATCCACGTTCGCACCTCAGGCGATCAGCATGACCCAAGACCGATCGGACTTCATCCAAATAACGATGGGTAGACAGTTGCGGTAGTTGGACACAGCCAACCAGCGCCGTGCTGGTGTCATTGTCGATGGCGGCGAACTCGCCATCGTTGCCGAACCTGTTGGTGCCGACCTGCTCGAAAGGCGTGCCATCAGGATTGGATGCGTAGACGCCGGGATTCCCCTCCGGCCCCTGTTCTTCGGCGACATAGATCCTCTGGTAGAAGTCGTCAAAATCGTGATTGTTCGGAAAAATCGTAGCATTCGCAGCCATGAACTCGTTGATGCGGACCGACTGAGCAGAAGAACTAACGGCACAGAGTTAGAATCTGGTTAGAACCTATCATACGATCCGTTC
>JBLHKE010000633.1:0-4791 GCA_047619485.1 Verrucomicrobiales bacterium
CACCAACATTTTACAAAGCGTCACACGCAACACACTGACAGCGAGTGCGATGGCCACAGTGCCGATGCCGATGAGCGCCCACTCGAGATCCGGGAACGGCCACTCCTCTGAAGGGTGGGTATGCCCGGGTTCGCCGGGATGGACGCTGGCGGTGTTTACGATGATGGCGGAAATAATGCTGATGGCGCTTGGCAGTCTCACATGGATTTAGGCTTTGTTAGAGTTTGCGGAAATCGGTGACGAACAGGGGGAAGAATGACAACCGTTCCCTGCGCAACTGGACGGTCACTTTTTGCAGAGGCAGACTGGATCGGGCGACGATGCGGATCTGCAATAAGGACGCGAGCTTGCGGAAGGCGTAGGCTTCGCCGTGGGCGACGCGCCCCGGTGCGAGGCGGTCGATGAACACCATCTGCGCGGACTCGTGCCACACCGTGACAATCAACGCCTAAGCCGCCTAAGTCGCCGGATCACTATTCGAACCGATCGAATTTGAACTCGGAGAACTCGCCCACGACAAGGTCGATACGATGTTGAATTTCTGCGCACGCAAACAAATCGCACCGGCGACCCAGAATTTTCCAACGGGCCGGATCAACGAGGCCTTCGCTGAGCCAAAGGCCGGCAACGCGCGCTATCGTATCGTGCTGACGAACGATTTCTAAACCATGAAATGGATCTTCCTACTAGCCTGCATCCTGTTTGAAGTCGGTGGCACGACAATGCTCAAGTTCGCTGGGCTTGGTGGCGGACACGAGTGGAAGTGGGGTCTCGCCGCCGCGGCGTCCTACGCCGTCTGCTTCGGCGACGAGATGAGCGCGCTGAAGGTCGTTTCATTCCTGCTGAACATCGCTGGGATTGTAGCCCTGAACCTTAGTGGCATTTTGCACTAACATATTCACATTCTTTTCGTCGAAGTTGGCACGGCGCCTGCAGCATTGCGATGGTAAGATTCGATGCAATGCGTTGTCGATTTCAACTGGCGTGCCGCCTCCGGGGGGTTGCGGTGCGCCAGTTCCTTTTTCTGCGATCGCCAGATACTGCCACCACTTGGGGTATCTATCCGATAGTCGCTGTAGTGACCGTCATAAAGCATCGCTCCCAGTGTCTCCGATTGCTGGATCGCACCGGACGGATCAAGCTCGACATCTCCGCGCTAGTTTCCGATCCCGTGCACGACTCCGATGAATTCGCAGTAAGTGTAGCGCGGAACTTCCTCGATGAAATGCACGATTCCTATGGGTGCCGCTGGGTAATTTTCCTCTGAACCAATCAGTAGACCGAGGCGTTTGCCAGCCATGCCTGCGGCGTGCTGTGCGCTGTTCGGGCAGGAGGCCGCATAGTAGCAGAAGGTGCGGTCAGAGACCCTCTTGAGCTGCCCGCTCAACCCGTACCAGTGGAGCAGCGTGCCGAAAATGACACCTTCTGCAGGAAGGCCAGGTGGTCACACATCGTCAGGGCGTCACTGTAAGCGAAATCGAAATCGTACTGCCCGTGGCCACCCTCTTGGTCGAAGGAGAACACGCCATAGCCAAGTTCGTTGAGATGGCTGACCAGCGGCGGAAGAAGATCGATGGAGTCGAGCGACGGATAAATGTCGTAGGCGGGACACAGGCCACTGTATTTGTGCCGGTGGTGTGTACCTCTCTTCTTTGAAGACACAGAACTCCGAGTCGACGCCGAGATTGAATTTCAAACCCATGCCTGCAGCACGATCCAATTGGCGTATGAGAGTCTGTCGTTGGCGTAGGGCGCCAAAAGCCAAAACTCCGGGCTAGTAACCGAGGAAATCCTGCCAATCGATCCTCCGATCCCGTGGCATGATGACGATCGTCTTTCTATCTCGATTGGGATAGCATCTTGGTATGTTACACCTGCGCATTTTAGTCTCCTTACTCACACTGCTTCCATTCGCCTGCGCCAGCTTCGGGCAGGCAGAGTCACCGGCCACAGGTGAAAAGCGCAACCAGTCCCGAAAAATCGAACCCGAGGTAATTACCAAAATGCGTAAGGTTCACGCCGGGTTCAAAGGACAGGAGGGATACGTCACGCAGTTCGGCGATTCGATCACCTACTCGATGGCGTTCTGGTCTCCAATGAGTTGGGACGATCCTAGTAAATACCTCACAACCGACGACGGCTTGCCAAAAACACCCGCGCAGACGAGCTGGAAAAACACGATCAAAGGCGCGCGCGACAAGGGCAAAAAGTTTGCCAACTACTCCGGGTGGAAGGTGGGGGATTTGCTCAAGTCGGTCGATGCGGTGCTATCCCGCGACAAACCAGAAACCGCGATCATCATGATCGGCACCAACGATATCAACAGTGGCAAAGTTCCAGACAACTACCGCGCCGGCCTCGAAAGAGTGATCGCCAAGT
Organism: Verrucomicrobiales bacterium; assembly: GCA_047619485.1. Taxonomy (GTDB): domain Bacteria; phylum Verrucomicrobiota; class Verrucomicrobiia; order Verrucomicrobiales; family DEV007; genus JBLHKE01. Next base: position 2,380 of record JBLHKE010000633.1, read on the forward strand.
GCCTCGCGGCACACTGTGTTCCAATCCTGAACACAATCCCACCACGTCGCGATCGCGACAAGGCTGTCGACGAAATCAACGCCATCATCCGCAAGGTCGCGGACAAAGAAGAAATCCCGCTGGTCGACTTCTACGCCCAGTGCCTACGGCTGCGCCCCGGCAAGAGTTGGGATGGCACGATCATCTCCAAAGACGGGGTGCACCCAAGCGGTGGGAAATCCAATGTCTATGACGAGGCCAATCTCAAGATCTGTGGCTACGCCCTGCGCAACTGGGTGAATTTTCTCGCCCTGCGCCAACTCCACTTCGAGGTCTACGAGTGAACCGTCCAAGCGCAGTTGCAAAGTCTTCTCCACTGCGGTCGAACACCTCCCGCCGAAGGGTGGGCGGGCAGCGAACCGGCCAGGCAGAGTCGGAGAGAGTTATCTTCTTTTTAGCCTGCGCTCCGTCCTTGAACCCAAGCGATTAAGCTGCGATACTTGCCCTGATGTCCGAACCACCTGCAGCGAGTCTATGCCGCCATCCGGATTTCGGCATGACCCGCCGCGCCGCCGTGCAGGCCGGCGCTATCGGCGTGCTCGGTCTCGGCATGAACCACGTCTCGCTGTTGCGTGCCGCCACCAAATCCGCGGCACCGCGACCGCGCGCCAAGTCGGTCATCTACATCTTCCTCTCCGGCGGACTGTCACACATCGACAGCTTCGACATGAAGCCCGACGCGCCACAGGAGATCCGCGGCGCGTTCGATCCGATCCCGACACGCACCCCTGGCCTGCACATCTGCGAACACTTACCGATGCTCGCCCAGCGCAGCCACCTGTGGGGGCTGTGCCGATCGCTCACCCACCCGTGGAACGAGCACTCGCAAAGCCACCAGGTCATGCTCACCGGTCGTAGCGACCTGCCGCCGGGATTCGATCCACGCGGCCCGAAGGACAGCGACTGGCCGTCGATCGCGGCCCTCTCCAACCACCTCGTGGAAGCTCGCGCCAACCTGCCGCCAGCGATCGTCCTGCCGGAAAAACTTGTCCACCGAACCGGCCGCGTCATCCCCGGCCAGTTCGCCGGCCAGATGGGCGAGCGTAACAACCCCTTCTTCGTCGGCTGCGCCAAGCACAACCCAGTCACCTACGGCGCGTTCCCCGAATTCGATTTTCACCACCGCCGCGGCAGCGAAAATCGCGGACAGGAGTTCCAGGCGCCAAATCTAACATTGCCACATGGACTCCAGCTCGGCCGCCTCGAGAACCGCCTGGAGCTGGTCGACCACCTCGACGCACAGCAGGCGCACCTTGAACAGACCGGTGAGGCGCAAGAGTGGGATCGCTACCGCGAGATGGCCGTGTCCTTACTCTCAGATCCAAAAACAAAACGCGCCTTCGACGTCTCCGGTGCCGATCCAAAAACCCTCGACCGCTACGGCCGCAACTCCTTCGGCAAATCGCTGCTGCTAGCGCGCCAACTGGTCGAAGCCGGAGTCAGCCTGGTACAGGTCAACCTCGGCAACAACGAGACTTGGGACAACCACGAAGCAATCTTCCCCAACCTCAAAAATTTCCTCTTCCCCCCAATGGACCGCGCCGTGTCCGCCTTGCTCGACGACCTCAGCGAAAGCGGCCTGCTCGACGACACCCTAGTCGTCATGGCCAGCGAGTTCGGTCGCACACCAGAGATCTTCACCCTCAAAGGTGCCAAGCTCCCTGGCCGTGACCACTGGGGTGCCGTGCAGACCGCCCTCTTCGCCGGCGCCGGCGTAGCAGGCGGCACGGTGGTCGGCTCCAGCGACAAACACGGCGCCCACCCCGCTAGCTCTCCCAAAAAACCAGAAGACCTAGCCGCCACTATCTACAATGCCCTCGGCTTACCCAAATCAGTCACCTGGCAAGACCTCACCGGCCGCCCGAGATTTGTGTATCATGGCGATGTGATCGAGGAGCTATTTGGGTAGGTGGCGGAGGCAGTGTTTATCGAGGGAAGATTGATGGTTCGGCTACCGAACAAATTTACTCTAGCCATCAACGGTGTGGAAAACTCCACAGGGAAAATCTGCATCATTGATATGTCAGTGCGACAATACAAGGCAATCAACGGCGTGGAAAACTCCACTCATCTCGTCGCGTAAATCTTCGTTAGCCGGATCAGCGCGTCGCCCCAGCCAGCCTCGCGGTAGATATCATTTCGTAACCAGCGAACGAACTTCACACTGCGCACGGTGAAGCGTTGTATCATCGTCGCCACATAGTCCGACCCAGATTCCTTCGACTTTTCTTCCCGCTCTGATTTCCGCTTTCTCTCTGAAACATTGCTGATCCCTCCGCCTTTTTCGATTTCGTCTTCGAGCATTACCATTAAGTTATGCGTCAGGCAGATGAGATTCGCGTGCATTTTCTTGGCCGTGTTCCCGCTCGCCCA
>JBLHKE010000634.1:0-4789 GCA_047619485.1 Verrucomicrobiales bacterium
CGCGCGCCAGCCCTATGTGCTGCGCCAGGGCATGGCCAATCTCTACCGGCCGCGCAACCAGACGACCTTGTTTTTACTGTCGGCCGGGCTCGGAGTTTGCCTCGTGCTGACCCTGTTCCTCACGCAAAAAATGTTGGTTGAGCAACTGGGAGGCAAGACGCTGGCGGGCAAGGCCGACACCTATCTAATCGATGTGCAATCCGATCAGCGCGAGGGCGTTGGCGAAGTGTTTGCGGAACTCGGTCTCGAGGTGATGGAGGAAGCTCCGATGATCTCGATGCGGCTGCGGGGCTTGAAAGGTCGGAAGCTCGCTGAAGTTCAGCAAGACAAGCAGGCACGGGTGCCGGGCTGGGTGCTGCGGCGGGATTTTCGATCGACCTATCGGGCGACGCAGACAGAGACCGAGAAATTGTTGCGTGGCGATTGGGTGGCGACCTGGTCAGGCGACATATCCACCGACGCTGCCCCGGTCTCGTTGGAAGAGGGCATCGCGCGGGACCTGAAGCTCGACGTCGGCGACGAACTCGAGATGAGCGTCGGCGGGATCTTGCTGAAACTGAAGGTCGCGAATATCCGTCGGGTTGAGTGGGGGGAACTGGGTCTCAATTTCTTCATGGTATTCCCGATGGGGGTGTTGGAGGAGGCGCCCGCGTTCAACGTGGTGACGACCCGCACACCGAGCGACCAGATCACCGGTGCGCTCAACCGAGAGATCGTGAAACGCTTTCCGAACGTCACGGTTTTCGATGCCTCGCTCGTATTCGATTTGCTCCGTGAGATTGTCGGCCGAGTGGGTTGGGTGATCCAATTCATGGCCATGTTCACTGTGTTCACCGGCGTGCTCATTCTGATCGGGACAATCCTCTCAGGGAAGCGGGATCGCGTCGAGGAGAGCGTCTTGTTGCGAACCCTCGGCGCGTCGCGGGCACAGATTTGGCGAATTCTGGTGATCGAGTATGCGCTGCTAGGGCTGTTCGCCGCTCTCGCAGGTGCACTGCTCGCGATGGCGGCGAGCTGGGCGCTTGCGACCTTCGTGTTCGAACTCGATTTCCTCGCCTACTTCTGGCCAATTCCGGTGACGGTGTTTGGCCTGACTGGGTTCACGGTCACTGTCGGCTTGCTCCTCAGCCGTGGAATCACCCGCCATCCGCCGCTGGCGATCCTCCGGGCAGAGGGGCGCTGATCCGATCCGATTCTTTTTCTAAGAACTAGAGAACAGATCCCAAGTGGAACCACGTAGCGCCCAGATTGGCGAACCGCCAGCAGCAGTAGATCATCGGGTTCCTGCCGCTACGCGCATACGTGGAAGGCATGATTGTCTGCGATCAGCCCTCGGGAAACGGACTCAGGAAGGAAATCTTGATTGAACCTGCTGAATCCCACTCTCTAGACATACTGCCTGCCCCCTCCCCTACTTCTTTCCCTCAGGCGGACGAAAACCCGAGAATGAGAGGATGTGCGGATCCCTACGCCCGCTGTCGTCGATGAGGAAAACAAGGTTGCGGTTTCGGGGGCGGTTTGGTTACGGCAGCGTCGGGAGGGGAAGGAGCGCAAAGGAAGACAAGGGGAACGCTAGAAAACCGCCCTCGTTTGGTGGGCTGAGATCGAGGGTCTACGGCTGTCACCTCGTGCTGAAATACCTGTGTTTTCGCGATCGGCCGATTAAATGCACCATCCGAGATCGACATTCTGTCCTATTCGCTGACTCTCCGGGGAGCCCATGCCTAACATCCCAACTACCGATCTCGCCATCCTCTTTGAAAACGAGGCCTGGCAACAACCGCTCTTCGACGTCCTCGACAAACGCGGGCTCTCCTACTCCAAATACGATCTCAAATCGGCGGCCTTCGGCGGACACGATCTGCCCAAAGCCAAGCTCTACTTCAACCAGGCCAGCCCGAGCGCTTACGTGCGCGGCCGACCGCGGGTGGTTCCATTCACCCTGGCGCTGCTCAGGAATCTACAAATCCAAGCGGCGCAGGTTCTCAATGGTGTCGATGTGTTCGCCTTCGAACTCTCCAAGAGCGCCCAAATTGCCCGACTACGAAAGCTGGGCATCGATCACCCACGTTCGATCATGTTTAACGACATCGAGGCCCTGGCGCGACGTGACGACTTGCATTTTCCGGCGATGTTGAAACCGGAGCAAGGCGGCAGTGGTGCCCGCATGCACAAGATTGACTCCCTCGAAGAGCTTCGCGTCCTGCTCGCCGAGCAGCCCGAGTTGTGGGAACCCGACCAGTTGCTGCTCCTCCAGGAATACCTTCCCCACGACCCGGAGTTCGGCATCGTCCGCATGGAATTCTTGGGCGACGAGTTGCTCTACGCGATGCGAGTTGTCACCCATGGGCGCTACAACCTCTGCCCGTCAGAACAGTGCAATCCAGCTGAAGACGGGGGCTCCGCTATTTGTGCGATTCCAGTGCCGCAAGAAGCGGAGGCGCCACCCGTTGAATTCTATCCGTTCCATGATCTGTCTGAAGACGCCCTGGAGGCGGGACGACGTATCGTCCAGAGCGCCCAAATGGATGTGTCCGGCATCGAGTTTCTCGAAACACCCGACGGCCGCCGCGTGTTCTACGACATCAACGCCAACTCCAACCTGCGACGCCCAATCGGCCAAGCTTTTGGTTTTGACCCTTTCGAGCGCGTCGCGGATTTCCTAGAGCGGAGACTCGCGGTAAGTTAGGACATCTGTCTGTCGAACCAGAGAACTGATTGCTCTTATGAAACTGGCGCCATGTGCCCTGTTGCATCGATGTCTTTCCCCGGGAGTGCCCGGGAGGCGGCTGTGCTTGGAGCTGATCAGCGGTGATTTCGGCAACTTGACGCGCGGAACGGTTCGTCAGGTTCATCAAAGAGGAGTGTCTGAGCCGTGTGGTCGTGCTTGGAGAACTGCTGCGCTTTTACTACCGGATACCGCATGAAAACTGCACGATCAAGCCGCCATAGGCGCTGACGGCCGAAGCCCACCGCCTTCTCTTTGACATCGCATTCCGTCCTTTGTTCGAGTTCTTACTTCGGATACTCTCTCGAAGTCTATGAACTCTGGCGAGACGTCCCACCCACAATCTACGTCAGGTGGGATTTTCCCAAAGACACGTTGGAGCATGGTCGTCGCCGCCATAGACAAGGACGATGCCAAGAATCCGGACGCCCTTGAAGAACTCTGCAAAATTTACTGGAAGCCGGTCTATCTCTTCATCCGAAGTCGTGGCCATAGCCCCACCGAATCCGAAGACCTCGCCCAAGAGTTTTTCTACCGCCTACTCGCAAAAGAATTTCTCAACCGCGTTGAGGGGTCGGAAAAAGGTCGCATGCGTTCGTTCCTATGTGTCCTTCTCAAGCGCTTCCTCGCCGACGAATACGACAAGATCATGGCCGTCAAACGAGGAGGCAATTGGCAAGCGATACCGATCGATGGACCCGCGGCGGAGGCCTTGATCGCACAGGCCTGTCCCGACAACCAATCGCCCGACCTTCTTTTCGACCGCCAATGGGCTCTTGATCTGCTTGCCCAAACCCTAAAAATCCTGCGCCAAGATTATATCGCGGCAGGAAGGGCCGAGCTTTTCGAGAAACTCAAACCCACGATCAGTCTGCAGTTCGAAAGCCCCTCATACCACGAGCTTGCGGAAGAACTCGGGCTGACAGTGGGCGCCTTGAAAGTCGCCGTGCACCGATTCCGAAAACGCTATCGCGACTGCCTGCAGGCGACACTCCGCGAAACCCTCGAGACGCCGGAGGAAGCCGATCAGGAACTGCGCTACCTGCTTTCCCTGTTCTCTTCATAGACTGTTGAAAAAGTAGGTGCGTCGAGTGGTGCGAGCCCCGTTACCGCAGGGCGACAAAGCCAGTGTCCAATGGGACTATCGCTCCGCTCCGGCAAAGCGCTGACTCTTCCCTGATCTTTCACCGCGCCTCGGCGTGATGGGATCTTTCAAAAATCTATTCACACACCAGCTCCATCATCCTCCACGAGGAACAAGGGGGACCAGATCTTCTTCAAATCCTCGCAAATCTGGCCAATCGAGATACCGCAGCTTTAGCTCTCTGCGAAGCTCTGCCAGGTTCCAGATGAAGAGCCGCCCGTTGGCTGCCTCAGTCGTCAACATTCGGCCGTCCGGACTGATCGCCAGGGGCCACTGCTCCTTAAACCCTGGTTGGGTCATGAGTTCCAAAGTCTTCGGATTCAAAACCTGGAGAAACTTACGTTTGAATGAAACGACGAGGGCTGTGCCTCGTGGGCTGTATGCAATGTGCGCCATGCGTTCTTGTTGGTTCGCCATCTCGCTGTCACGCTGAATGCTAACCGTCCACTTTTCAGTCTCGGGATCCCGAACCCAAAGCCGATACTGACTACCGTCTCCTGTCATCAGTGTCGTCTGGAGAGGCGCACCGGTCTCCGGATGCGTGGCCAGCGGGAAGAACGCAACTGTCGCAGCCCCATCAACCTCCAGATCCTGCGTGCTTCCTCCATCGCCATCAAGCTCCCACACCCTCACCGTCCTCCCGTCTCGCGTCCCAGCTGACATCCATCGCCCGTCTGGACTAATCGCAAGGAACGCGGTACTCGGCGGGGCCGGCAAACGCCGCAGCAGATCTCCGCTCTCCGAGTCGATCATTACCACCTCGGTATCGCACGCCACCGCCAGATAGCCGCCATCAGGGCTGAGGACGATCTGCTCCCCACCGGCGAGGTCGCTCAATAACCGCTTCTCCCCACAGACAAGCGTCCCAGATGAAACACCGATCGAAACGCGAGAGATCCCCCCTTGCTCAGCGAAAT
>JBLHKE010000635.1:0-4778 GCA_047619485.1 Verrucomicrobiales bacterium
TCTGGTGCTCTGCTCTGACGGCACCCTCGTCTCCTGGGGAAATAACAGCTTCGGACAGCTCGGTGACGATTCCACCACCGACCGCAGTGTCCCCGTGGCCGTGACCCAGAGCGGGGTGCTCGACGGCAAGACCGTCGTCGCCCTCGATGCAGGTTATAATCACAGCCTGGCACTCTGCTCCGACGGCACCCTCGCCGCATGGGGCCATAACAGAAGAAACGGCCAACTCGGCGACGGGACCACCACTTCAAGCAGCGTCCCCGTGGTAGTGACCACGGCGGAGACCCCACTCGCCAGCAAGACCGTCGTCGCCCTCGGTGCGGGTGGTGCTCACAACCTGGCGCTCTGCTCCGACGGCAGCCTGGCAGCCTGGGGAAATAACAGCAAAGGCCAGCTCGGCGACGGTTCCACCACCACTAGCGGCATCCCCGTGGCAGTGGACCAGAGCGGGGTGCTCGCTGGCAAGACCGTCGTCGCCCTCGCTCCGAATGGTTCTCGCAGCCTGGTGCTCTATGCGGTCCCGCTCCCGCCCGAGATCGGGGTGGAACAGCCGGTCGACAACGCCTTGACGGATGGCAGTGCCAGCATCGACTTCGGTGACACTGTCCCTGGCGAGTCTGCGGTTGAGCGCACCTTCACCGTGCGGAACTTCGGCAGCGCGGATTTGACCGGCCTCAGCATCACGCTCGACGGTACCGATGCGAGCGACTTCAGTGTCACCGCTGCGGGCGCTTCCGTGCTCGCACCCGGTGCCACCACCACCTTCACGGTGAGCTTTGCCCCCGCCAGCGTCGGAGCAAAAAGCGCGGCCCTGCACCTTGCCAGCAATGACGCGGACGAGAGCCCCTTCGACATCGCACTTACCGGCAACGGCGTGCAGCTCAACTCCCTCGAAACTTGGCGCCAAGCCTGGTTCGGCTCCACAGCCACCAATACCGGCAACGCCGCGAACGACGCCGACCCCTACGGAACCGGCGTCCCGAACCTGCTGGCCTTCGCCTTCTTCGGCCCGAACCAGGATCCGGCCACCGCGCAGAGCAGCCAATTGCCGCAAGCCATCACGGACGGCAGTTTTTTAACCTATCGGTTCACGGAAATAAATGGAGCCGGCGGTATCACCTACGGAGCGGAATGGAGCGCCACGCTAGGCAATGACTGGCTGCCCGTCACCGACACCGGCACCGCGCCCGAGCACATCTTCAGCGTGCTGACCGACAGCGATAAAAAGTTCCTGCGCCTGAACGTGACCACAACCCCGTGAGCCCCCCGACAGAATAAGGGAAGGCGTTGTGGTTCCGCGTGGGGAGCGACGCCCCTCCCCGGGGGCTTGGACAACGTGGCGGCTGTTGCTGGTGAAAGCCAACCCACCGCGTTCCGAAAGGGTACCGATTGATCCTGTAATCCCGTAACCCAGTATGGTGCAATTAATCAGCCGAAGCGCCAAGACCCCTTGGAACCAGGCCTTCTCCCGTCGCGGCGTATCAGGTAGGCTCGCCGGATGTCCCAAGCGCTACAGTTCCTTATTCTGACCACGGCGGGTTGGCTCAACCGCCAGCAGGAGGACGCGATCGATTACTTGAGAGAAGAGAACCGGGTGCTCCGGGAACAGCTTGGCAGCAAGCGAATCCGCTTCACCGACGCCCAACGCAAGCGGCTTGCGAGGCGCGGCAAGAAGCTCGGGCGCAAAGTGCTGAGGAGGCTCGCCGGCATCGCCATTCCGGACACGATCCTGCGCTGGTACCGCAAGCTGATCGCGAAGAAATATGACGGGAGCGCCCGGAGAGGCAGGAGGCGACCCAGGACGCCGTGCCCGATGGCTTCCTGCGGGACGCAACACATCTGATCCACGATCGGGATCCGCTGTTCACCATCAAGTTTGCGGAGATCTTGAAGAGCATCGGCGTGACGCCTGTCAAGCTGCCGCCGAGGAGCCCAAATCTGAATGCCGACGCCGAGCGGTTTGTTCGCTCGATCAAGGATGAATGTCTGAGCCGTGTGCTCGTGCTGGGCGAACGCCACCTGCGAGTTCTGGTTCGCGAGTACGTCGAACACTACCACCGGGAGCGCAACCACCAGGGTCTGGAAAACCGGCTGCTATCAGAACCACCACCACCGAAGTCGGACGCCAGCGTGCGGAGGGCAGACGCGTCGGCGGGCTGCTAAACTACTACCATCGCAAGGCCGCGTGATACCCCGGCTGATTAAATGCACCATACGCCCTACGAAGTCAATTCGCAGGGCCCGAAGGGATAAAATGGTTTTCCATGAAACACCAAGCCATCGCCCGCAGCCCGCTGAGCTTGAGTTGTTTGAAGAGGATCTTCCGAAAGGTTTCCTTCTCCTCGTTACCGAACAAGATCTCCCTGCCAGCCGTTCGGGACACCACATGAACAAAACGAGCCCCATCCGGAGACTCCCGCCCGCCGAGAGTGTTCATCAGAAACTTGCGTGTCTTCCTCATACCAAGAAACCAGTGATCCCAAATTTCACCGCCAAGTCAAGCGACTACGGCTACCGGGTGGTCGAGGACAAGCTCGATGTCCACGACCTGCACGCCAACATGCTGCACCTTTTAGGGATCAACCACGAGAAGTTGACCGTCCGCTTCAGCGGTCGCGACAGGCGCCTGACAGATGGGCACGGCCACATCGTGCCAGAGATCGTCGGGACTTAAACTGGCACCGAAATCGGATCGCGTAGCTGCCGCACCGTGTACAGACCGCCCCAGCGACTCCCGATCATCTTTCGCCCGCCGGTCTCGCGGTCGTCCGCAAACGCCTCGCGGGAAATTTCGAAAAACTGTTCGACAAAATCCTCGTGACCGATCACCAGCCCGGAGTCGAAATATCGCACATGGCATCGCAGCAGCTGCTGGAGGCTCATGTCTCGGGGGTGATCTAGCGCCTTCGCCAAGGCGGACGGCGTCCATTGCTTCCTCGAGTTCTCGATCTCCCCATCGCCAAAAAGCACCTCGTGGTAGACCTCGTGGATCGTCTTCCAATTGGCTCCCTCGTATTCCATTTCAAACGCGCTCGCGTAACCCAGCCGGGCGGCCTTCGTCCCCGATACCGCTTCGGCGTAGCCACACCAATCGTAGTCCTGCGGATCTTCCACTTCCCTCTCGCGCACGGCTGCCAGGTCGATGTAGGCAGCGACGATCGAGATGGTGTCCCAGCTCGGCTCGATCAGCAGGCTTTCGAAGCGGCTCTCCCAAAACACGCCCCTGCGTTGGTGCTCCCGGTTGTAGTACTTGGAGAACTTCTGTTTCAAAGTCTTGACGAACTCCGGCAAGCTACCCATCCGCCTCTCGTATTTTTCGATCACCTCCGCGACCGCCTTTTTGCCGATCCGGTGAGCCTGAGCGAATTCCGCATCCACCACTTCCATCGCGGGTTTCGCATAGATCGCCCGGCAACGCTTCTTCACCCCTTCCTCGTCGAGAGGCTCCTGTTCGGTGACCTCCACCAGCAGCCGGAAGTAGTTTGAGACAAGCGTCCAGGTGACGATCCGCACGCCAGCAAATTTCTCGTTCGCCCTGAGCAGCCGCCGGAACTGGTCCCGGTCATCTTTGCTGAACAGACCCGGGTCACGCACCGCACGGCTGAAAACGGCGAAGAACCCGGTGCCCCCACAGGCCTCGAGCTGAAAATTGCGCTTCTTTGTCATGCCCGACGCTCGCCGAATTTTGGTCGGATTCAAGTTCACGAGAAACTCCAAGCTACATTCTTAGCCTAACGCCAATCGGCTAAAGCTGGCGCCGCTCGGTTTAGGTTAGGAAATTGGGGCAGGACGGAATAGTTGCATGAATTTGCTTCATTACACGTTTTAGCCGCCGGTCACCTGGCAGGCGCCCAACGATACTCTTGCTGGCGCGCGTCACATTGGCTGTGGTTCCCATTTTTAGTTTCGCTGTGATCCACGCAACTGGTACGGAGGTTTCGGTGCGGATGATCGATGCGATCAAGGCCTTCTCTACCGCGCTCATCTTCAGACCTAGCAGATCGTCGTCTCTGATTCCGAACGCTACCTGGCCGGCTCTGACGATGGCCTCGGCTTGTCTGATCCCATGATCTCGGGCTTCGGCACCCCGGTAGTTTTGGCTTAGATTGCGACGCTTTGAACGCAGTGCCAACAGCTCTTCGGCGAGACCCAGCATACGCTCTTTGAAGGTGGCTGATCCGTAGCACCATCCACGCCGCAAGGTCGGCTGTAGCCCCTGACCCGAATGGCACGTAGATAAGGGGCACCCTCGCCGAAAAACGCATGGCACCGCAGAAGCTTTCAAAAAGGCACCAGAGACTGCTGGAGGCGGAATGTAGAACGAACGCCTCGTTCGTTCTGGGAAATCACGGCCCCGCAGGAAGGGGCCAAGATTTCCCCGCCTGCAATCCACGCGAGTAGCAGCCAACAGAAAACGATCACCCCGAACGACGCACTTTGCCTGGGGAGCCTGCGAGCGGGAGAGGGTTCGAACTGATGAACGTTGCGGCTATCGCGCACAGGGACGCTCGCGGATCATCGCTCCGCTCGATCCGAACGAACGGAGGCGTTCGTTCTACCGCGACGACATCGACCGATGCCGATCCCGAGGGATCCAACCGGCTGGCACTCAGGAGAATGCCGTTAACTACGTGCCATTCAGTCCTGACCCGAATGGCACGTAGTTAAGCCCCTTAATCAGTAAAAAACACTGGACCTGATCGGGTTGCTCTCTATTGTTAGAGATGCTCAGAACATCCTTTTTACCCGACTTTCCAAAGTCCCTCTTCGGCAGCTCG
>JBLHKE010000636.1:0-4775 GCA_047619485.1 Verrucomicrobiales bacterium
AACTACTGGCCGTGGGGATTGAGCAGCGGTGACCTCAATGCGGATGGATTCGAAGACGCCTTCATCGCCTCGAGCATGAACTACCCGTTCCGCTACGGCATCAACAGCGTGTTGCTCAACGACAGCGGGGAAAAGTTCCGCGATGCCGAATTCATTCTCGGAGTCGAACCGCGGCGCGGCGGGCGCACTGCCAAGCACTGGTTCACGATCGATGATCCAGCCGGTGCCGATGCTGACCACCCGCTGGTGATCGACAAGAAAGTCAGCGGTCCCTCGGAGATCTGGGCGGCGGTCGGCACTCGTGGATCGGTGATTTTTGATCTCGACGCGGATGGTGATCTCGACATCGTCACCAACGAGTTCAACGATCGCCCGATGGTGCTCGTGAACGATCTCTCCAGCCGGCGGAAACTCAATTGGCTGGGCGTGAAGCTTGTCGGCAAAAAATCCAACCGCGACGGGCTCGGCGCGAAGGTTCAAGTCTTTGCTGGAACCCAGACGATCACCAAGGTGCACGACGGCCAATCTGGCTACCTCTCGCAGAGCTCCATGCCCCTCTATTTCGGCCTCGGAGCGGCTCAAACGGTGGAAAAACTGGTGATTTCTTGGCCATCAGGCGCTGAGCAGACCGTCGCCGCACCAAAAATCGGGAAAACTCTAGTCATCGCGGAAGAATCGCCATCTCCTTCTGATTCCTGACGGAAGGTGAGGGACTTAGAGAAATATCTGGCTAATCCCTGTGGAATTTTACTAAACTATTCAATTAAACACCGATTTTCCAATATCAATCGCCCTTATCAACCAACGAATCATGAAAAAGATCCTCACATCTCTCGCAGCGCTGTTCGCCACGGCTTCCTTCGCCGGCGCGTCACACAATCTCATCACACCCATCGGTGTCACCACCACTTCGGTTGGTGATCTCTGGCCGGCGTCGAATTTGATCCAAGGTCCTGGAGTCGGCATCGATGCGGCCGATCCGCACGACAAAACCTCCGCAGGCGCCGCAGGTAACTGGGTCACCGCTGCTCCTGGCGGATTCCCATCCGACTACATCGCAGTCGCCGGAGCGCCTATCCTGACTTTCGATTTGGGCGGTGATACGCTGATAGACTCGATCCACACCTGGGGGTACGCCACCACCAACGCGAACGGTGTCAAAGACTTCAGCCTGCGCTTTGCAACCAGCGCCGATGGACTCGGCGGATTTGGCTCCTCGATCATTTTCAATCCGACCTACTCCATGACGATCGATGACATCTCGATGCAAACGAATACTTTCGGACAAAATATCAACGCCCAATATGTTGAGTTTACGGCGCTATCGAGCTATATCACCAACGGTGGCAGTGGACCTCCAGCAGGTGGTGACCGCGTTGGCCTCGGCGAAATCTCGTTCGGTGGTGCCATCCCAGAACCATCCGTGCCGCTCCTCGGACTCGTCGGCCTAGCCGGCTTCGCACTGCGCCGAAGAAGATAGCGGGTGCTCGCAATTCAAACTTTTTGATGTGGCGCCCGCTCCGGCTTTGAACCGGAGCGGGCGTTTTTGTTCCAATCTTTACCACCCTCAAACCTCTCCAAAAAATGAAGTCTAGTTTCTCCTCACGCTCCTTCGTCCTAGCCCTTGCCAGCGTCGCCCTCGTCCAAGCAAGCAGCCTTCAAGCTGCCGAGTTCTACCCGATCACCTCGATCACCTCGAGCACCTCGGGCGATGATTTCTTCCCGGTGATCAATCTCATCCAAGGTGCGGGCGTCGGCTACGACATTGCCGAACCGCACACGGCCGTCGCGCCATCCGCAGACACGCTCTGGGTGACCGCTGCCCCCGGCGGCGCTGCCGACTACTACGAGACCACTGGGACGGCACCCGTGATCGTAATCGACCTCGGCAGCGACGTCTTGCTCGGCGAGATCAGCACTTGGGGCTACTCCGACGGTAACTCGAATGGCGTCAAGGATTTCACCCTGCGCTTCGCCACCGAAGCCGAGGGGCCAACAGGATTCGAAATGTCCATCGACTACAACCCGACCTTCCCATGTGCCCTCGACCCCTTGGCACGCGACTCCAACGTGTTCTCTCAAAACGTCAGCGCGCGCTACGTGGAATTTGTCGGATTCGACAACTACGGCGGCGAGGGTCTGGCAGGCGGCGATCGCGTCGGCCTCGGCGAGATCGCCTTCGAGAATGTGATCCCCCCGGATGATCCGACGATTGTCGTTCCGGCGGCCATCGAGCTCGCGCTGAGCGCCTCCGTGGTGACCGAAGACATCACGGTATCCAACAAGGGCTTGGCGACCCTGAATATCACTGGCACGAATTTCACCGGCATCAACGCGGCCGCGTTCAGCACCAGCGTCGTCCCGGCTTCAATCGCAGCCACCTCGTCGGACATTCTCCAGATTCAGTTCGATCCCACGGGTATCGAGGGACCGGTCAGCGCGACGCTACTGATCATGAGCAACGACCCGAATACGCCGACCGCCGAGGTGGCGCTCAGCGGCACGGTGCCACCGGCAGCACAAAATATCATCGTGTCCGATCCGGTCATCGATCGGAAGCTCGCCAGCGCGACGACTTACGACATCCCAGTGACCAACGATGGTGGAACCATCTTGACAATCTCTGGCACCACCTTGTCCGGCCCGTCCGCTTTCACCATCATCAGCTCGCCGGCCAGCATCGATCCCGTCAGCAGCGCGAACATCCAGGTGCAGGTCGACCCTGCCGGGGTTGAGGGTTTGCTGTCGGCCACCCTGATGATCACCAGCGACGACCCGGACACGCCGGTCGCCGAAGTGCTGGTAGAAGCGGTCGCTCTGGGCGATGCCGCCACCTTCTTTCCAATTTCCGCAGCCGAATCCTCGACCTCCGCCGACGACCTATGGGCGGTATCCAACCTGATCCAAGGTCCGGGAACCGGGTATGAGGAGGCCACCCCATACACCAGATTGGCCGGCGGCGCAGCGGGCAACTGGGTGACCGCTGCCCCGGGTGGTTTTCCCTCCGACTTCATCGAGGCGGCCGGCAAGCCGATTCTGATCTTCGACCTCGGCCAGAATGTCCCGTTGGGCGAGATCAGCCTGTGGGGTTACGCCGCGACCAACTCGAACGGCCTCAGCGAGTTCAGCGTGCGCTTTGCGACCGAGGCCGAAGGCACCCCAGGATTTGGAACTTCGATCGCTTACAACCCGACCTTCGCCGGGATCGATTCGGGTGAATTCCCCAATGAGGACGACACCTCGCGCTTCAGCTTTCCGTTCGAGGAGAGCGCCTTCGCACGCTACGTCGAATTCACCTGTGACGACAACTTCTTCATCGCGCCAGGGAACGGTGGCGGTGGCGAGATCCCGGGCGGCGACCGTGTCGGGCTCGGTGAGGTTGCCTTCTCGATGCTCGCGGCCCCCTCTGGTGTTCAATTTGAGATCCTCACCATCGAGATCATCGGAGGCGACGTAGAACTGACGTTCAACTCGCGCCCAGGACTGACTTACGGCATCTTCCGCTCAGCAGATCTCACGACAGATTTCGCTGAATGGGAAGAGCTCGACGATTCACTCCCCTCGGGAGGCGAGACCACGACCGTTCTCGACAACCGGGTGCCGGAGGGAGCTAGGCGGCTGTTCTACCAAATCCGCCCTGGGGCGGGCTAGTTCGCGCCGAGCCTTCATGCCTCGATCCACTAGACGGGGTTTCCAAACCACAAAGATGGGCGATATTGCTGAACCTGTCTCTGTCTCCCATTCCCCTAGCCCAGTTCCGCTTCCCCTATGAGAAATATATTGCTCTGTACTAGCGCCCTCTTAGCGCTGTTTGCCATCAGCCCGACGAGTGCGGCCGATTTTCACTCGATCAGCGCGGTCTCGACTTCCACCTCTGGAGATCTCTGGCCTGTCTCCAACCTGATCCAAGGTCCGGGCTCGGGATATGAGGCCACTGCCCCTCACGACCAGCTCGGCGACGGCGCCACCTCACGCTGGGTCACCAATGCGCCAGCTGCTGACTGGTACAACGTCGCGCCGCCACCGGTGTTGATCTTCGACCTCGGCGCGAACCGCCCGCTCAGCGAGGTCAGCACTTGGGGATACGCCGACACCAACACCAATGGCGCGAAAGATTTCACGCTGCGTTTCGCGACCAGCGCTGAGGGCACCGGCGGCTTCGGCAACTCGATCACTTACAACCCGAGCTTCGAAGCGGCGTTCGCGACGACAGCGCGCGACAGCAACGTATTTTCTCAAATCGTCACCGCCCGCTTTGTCGAGATGACCATCACCGACAACTGGGGCGGTTTTCAAGGCGGCACCTCCGGTGGTGACCGCGTCGGGCTCGGCGAGGCGGCTTTCGAAAATGCGGTTCCCGCAAACGATCCGACCATCGACCTCCCGAGCAACCTCAACCTCGACCTCGACGGCTCGGTGCAGACCATCGAAGTCCCCATCGCTAACCTTGGTGTCGCGCAGACCTTGGTAATTTCCGGAACCAGTTTCAGCGGTCCCGACGCCACCGCCTTCTCCATCACCGCCAACCCAGGGTCGGTAGCACCCAGCAGTTCCACCGTGATCCAGTTGAGCTTCAACCCGACCGGGCTGAGCGGAAACATCAGCGCGAACCTCATCGTCAGCAGCAACGACAGCGAGACACCGAGCGCGAGCGTCGCGATGAGCGGCTTCCTCTACGACCCACAACTCGTCGTGCCCAACTCGCTGAACTTCGGGAACTTCCCGAGCGGCTCCGGGATCCAGGCAGGATCGCTCGCAATCTCCAACAGCGGTGG
>JBLHKE010000637.1:0-4752 GCA_047619485.1 Verrucomicrobiales bacterium
TGCCGTTCAAAGGCCAGTAGGCGACCCGATCCGCACGGGCGGCAGAGCTACTTGTGGCAATGGCGGCAATGGTGATGGCAAACGCAGAGGTGGTGATGAATTTTAGTTTAGAGGTGTTCATGCTTGAACCATCGGGGGTGAGAATCGATCTGCGCGGGGCGGCGTAGATTGTTCGTTGCCCTTGTGGGGGAGCTGCTGTGCACTCATCCTCCTTGGAAGGAGAAATCAGGCGCGATGTTTGTAATTCATCCTCACTATGCGTCCACATTCTCACCGCCGCGGAAGATTCTTTGATCGAAACCTCTCCCTAAAGGGATAGGTTTTCTCCCTGTCTGGGTTGGACATTCCCCCACCTCTGACCCAAATCACATGTTGATCCGCGATCTCTGAGCGAAATGGATACGTTTGGCCTGCCGGGGCATCGTTTTTTGAACTGCGCGGTGAGTATTTACGATTCCTATTCGGCGGGCAGCTTCACTACGCGGAAGAAGATACGCGCATCTCCGCCGAGCCCAGCGAAAGCGAGATTGAAGGTTTCAGTGGTCGAATCACCAGCATCGGCATCGACGCCGTCATCAAGGTCCCCAATCCAATTGATCAGATCACGCGAGTAGCTGACCGTGTATCTCTCGTCGGGCTTTGAATCCCATGTCAGCGTGACCATGGTATCGTCAGCCGAATGGTTGATCTCAGTGATAGCGAATAAGCCGCCGCCGCCATCGTAGATCGCGACCAGTTCACCTTCGATCAAATCGATCTCCGGCACGGTGAGCTGGCCGTGATAGACCCGGAGTTCTGCGATGTTGCCGGTGAACATCTCGCGGCCTCCCCGTCCGCCGACGAAGCGGAGGGCCGAGGAAACCGTGTTTGCCCCAGAGGTGCCATCGGGGACACCATCAAGCCTGATGCTGCCCCCGATCTCGAGCGTGACGTCCTTGCTAAGCGTCTCGGCTGGGTTGTAGCTAGTGTTGGTGCCAATGAACGAGCCGTCTATGTAGAAGCTTACTTGCTCTCAAGCAGCTTCACCATTGCCTCGCCCATGGCTTGGCCGACGTTCATGTAGGTCTCTGCGTTGCCGCCGTAGTGGCTGCCAGAGCTGCTGCCTTTCGACAGCGGGTGAGTGTAGACTGCTGAGACGTTGCCTTTGAACTCCGGGTATTTGCCGGATTCTCCATCAACCGCGAGCATCGCTTCGAGGATCTTGCCGCCACCGTCCATGACGCCCTTCTTAGTCTGGCCGAGCGATGCTGTGACAAACTTTGCGTTGGGGGCGTTGAACTCTTTGCGCAGTGCCTTGATGAGATTGACGAGGTTCAGCTCGTAGCGGCTGGAGAGTGCCTCGCTGCGGCTGTCTCGATCACCCTGCCACCAGCAGAAACCAGCGACTTCGTAGCCATTGGCACCAGGGTAGTAAGTCTCGAGTTCGGCCAACACTTTCTTTGCCCGGTCGACGTCGCCTTCATACTGCAAGCCCGCATACCAACCGATCTTCTTTGGCTCGGTGCCTTTCTCCCATTTCTCTGGCGACCCTTTGTATCCAGGGTGGATCCAGGTCTTGCCCTTGGAATCGGTGAACTCGAAACTCTCGCTGCCCGGTGGCAGCAGATCCCAGCCAAGTCCACGGTTGCCGATCGCGCTCTTGAGGATCATTACCGGCGCTTCGGTAGCGTTCCCGATCTGATGGCCGATGCCGATCTCGACGCCGATCTTGCCGCCCTTGACGGTCATCCACTCGTTGTTGAAGAGCCTGCTTTTGCCGGGTCCACCACTTCCCATCACACGCACGTAGCGGACATCCTTGCGCTCGGTCCAAGCGCCAGCGTCGTCGACCAGGTAGGGGTAAAGGTTGTTCTCTTTGATCGCGTGTTCGAGCGAGCCCTCACCGCCCTTGACCTTGCCCATTTCAAGCATGTTGGATTGCCCCATCAAGATGTAGACCTGCACGGGCTTGGTCATGTCGGCTGGCTTGCCATCCGGGTCGGGAAGGGGCGCGCTGTCTTGGGCTTGGAGTGCTGGGGCTGCAAGCAGGGAGAGGCTCAGCAGGGCGATAGGAATTCTGGGGGATTTAAGCATGGTGTTTTTCATTTTGAGTTCTGTTTTTTAGAAAGTTTTTTTGGTGGTTATTTAGTGCCTTGGAGCAGCTTCGCCATGGCGCGACCCATTCGGTCGCCAACCTTGGCATAGGTCGCACCATTGTTGCCGTAGTGGAAGCCTCCGCCACCGATGTCGCGGATATCCACCGAGGCCACGTTGCCTTCGAAGTCTGGGAATTCTTTGGGGTCGCTAACGGCCATCTGCGCGTCAAAGACGCCTTGCCAAGGGCCGAGATTCTGTCCGTTGAACGCGATGGTGGCGACGACAAATGGCGTATCCTCGGGTGCTTCAAAATCGCTGCGAAAATCTTTGATTAACTCGGCGAGAAACTCAGCGTATTCATCTTTCGCCATCCCCTTGTCCTTGTGTCCCTGCCACCAGAAGAAGCCGGCTAGTTCGTAGCCCTGACCTTCGTATCCGGGCAGGTTGTCTTCGAGGTTTTCCAAGACGTTCTTCGCGAGTTTCACATAGCGATCATAGGACGTTCCGGCATACCAGCCTTCGTCTTCGGTCATC
This sequence comes from Verrucomicrobiales bacterium, assembly GCA_047619485.1. Taxonomy (GTDB): domain Bacteria; phylum Verrucomicrobiota; class Verrucomicrobiia; order Verrucomicrobiales; family DEV007; genus JBLHKE01. The sequence continues at coordinate 2,611 of JBLHKE010000637.1, forward strand.
GGCTTACCGAGCCGCGTGCGGCTGGACGGGGGCATGAAATCGAAGCCGAGGGAGCGGTTGCCGCAGGATCCCTTGATGAGCAAGACCTGTTCATCGTGGTAATGCCCGAGGACGTGGCCGATTCCCAGCTCTGGTCCGATTCGCTTGTCGACCGACAGCGGCGCATCGGTCATTCGCTTGTCCATGACGTAGTTGATGTAGTGGACATCTTTCCTCACCGTCCAATTGCCCTCGTCATCGATGATGTAGCCAAACTTCTCATCCTCGGTGGCGAGCGGCTTCAAGGTCGCATGGCTGCCCATCCCGACCATGTTGGACTGGCCTGACATGAAGTAGACCTTGACCGGCTTTTTCGTGTCGGGCGCCTCTTCGTCGGGATCCGGCAAAATCTTAGGGATCTCGTTGCCGCCGCCGCCACTCGATTTTACCGCAGGCGCGCTCCCGTTCTTTTTGAGCCACTCGATGTCGTCCGCCGAGAGCTTCTCCTGCAAGAAGGCCATCGGCTTACCGTTGGGCAGGGTGACACTAACTTTCCCGCTTGCTGCATCGTAGGATTTTAGCTCGGCGTCGAAAGTCTTCGCGCCATCCGAGCTGGTCCAGGTGCGCGCCGGGAGCTCTGCGATGGGCGCAAACGCGAGCGCTACCATGGTGATCGCAATTTTCATTCGATAGTTTTTCATAGATGGTTTTCTGCGGTGGCCACATTCCCTATGAATTCGGGTCGGCGCGAGACGGCTAGCTGGGCGTCTGTTACCTTGCGGATTCCGGCGATGAACGCCTGCTTCTGCTCCTCCTTGATGTCGGCGTTCTTAAGCCCAGCAAGATCCCACCCCCAGTTGCCAGACACGGCGATCACCGTCTTCAATCTCGGCACCTTCAGTTCTTTACGGAGGTCTTCGATGAGGTTTACCAGGTTCGATTCGTACTCGGAGGCCTGTGGTTCGTTGATATCGCTGAGACCTTGATTCCAGAGGAAGCCGGCGAGCTCGTAGCCGCGCTCTTGTTGGTAACCTGGGACGATCTCGGGTAGGTGATTGATGGCCTCGCGAAGCGCTTTTATCACCAGTGGATACTTGTCGCCGACGGTGCCGCTCGAGCTCGGTGGGCGGAAATTACCGGCCAGGCTGTTCCCTCCGAACGAGACCTTTACGAGCAGGTCTGGCTCGTCGTAGACGTCGGCCAAGGCGTGGCCGATCGCCAGTTCGGGGCCGAAACCTCGGTTGCCCCTGCCTCCGTAATATGGGGACAGGCCGCCGTGCTTCTTGTAGGCGTCGTAGCCCTCAGCTCCGGGTTTCAGGTGCGGCCAATCACCCATGGTGATGAATACGTCATCACGGATCGTCCAGCCGGTCGCGATCTTTTTTGGTCCACTGTAATTCACCGTTTTGTTTGCGCCGCTGTAGAGGAATTTGAAGTTCTCGACGTTCTCCGGTTTCTTGATGAACTGCGCCAAGGTAGCGTCCTGGTCGGCGGTCGGCTTGTTCAGATCACCCAAGCTGCCACGACCGGTCATGTTGGACTGGCCGGAGAGGAGGAAGACTTTAACCGGCTTGGTAACCGCTGCATGCTTGTCGGCCGATATGTTCTCAAGCACGTACCATTTTGGCCTCCAGTCTGGTTTGTTACGCGTGCTGAACCCGCCGGATTCGACGAATAGATAATCTCCATCTCCCATGGTCTTCACCTGCATCTGCAGCGCCTGGTATTTGTTCAGGTCCATCAGGTGGTCACCAGACCAGACCCAGGTCGGATCGGTGGTGGCGCCTCCGTCTCTGACGCTGAGCTTGGAGAATAGCGGATTACGTGCCCTGGTGGGTTTCTTCTGCTCCGGATCGAACTCGGCGATCTCCGCGACCTCGGCGATGAGTTTCCAGTCTCCGAGCATGCTCGGATTGGCGACGAACTTGCCGTCCCAACGGAACTTGTGATCGTCCGGAAGTTGTTCGTTGTTTTCGGGATCTTGTTTGGCCTGCCACTCGGAGGACAGCATCGGCACGACGGCTGCCGACTTGCGTACGAACTCGTCGCCGATCGGTGGCAATTTCTGTTCTTCGAAGTGCAGGCTGAACTTGCCCTGCGGCGTGCGCGAGCTCGGCTTGACCTTGTACTTGTCGTTGTATCGGATGAAGGTCATCACGGCGA
>JBLHKE010000638.1:0-4733 GCA_047619485.1 Verrucomicrobiales bacterium
GGTATTGTTTTCGAGATACTCCTCCTTGTGCTTGGCGTAGACGGATTCTAGAACGCTTGCCTGCTCGGGTGTCGGTGGCCTCGATAGCGCCCTCTTCCACCCGTAGGTGATCGTCGATGCGACGGAGTCGCCGCCTTCCTTCATCATGCGTTCGGCGAAAGTGCGTGCGGCTTCGACGTGGCTCGGATCGTTCATCAGCACGAGCGCCTGCAGGGGGGTGTTCGAGACAGGGCGTTGAGCGGTGCATGCCTCGCGAGCTGGGGCGTCGAAGGCCTGCAGAGCCGGATGCAGGAACGTGCGCTGCCAGTGGGAGTAGATGGCTCGCCGCCATTGGTTGGCATCAGTGCTAGGCTTGTATTCCCGCCTCGGGAAATTGAGCTGCGAGTAGTAGCCGGCGGGTTGGTAGGGGTGGACGCTGATTCCGCCGACGCGATCGATCAGTAGACCACTGATGGCGAGGGCGTTGTCCCTGACCATCTCGGCGGTGAGTCGCCGCGGCGACTGCCGTGAGTGCAGCCGGTTGTTGGGATCGATCTCGCTGATGTCTGCGTGTGGTATCGACGCCTGGCGATAGGTCTGCGAGGTGACGATGAATTTGACTACGTGCTTGATGTCCCAACCTGACTCCATGAACTCGACCGCCAGCCAGTCGAGCAGTTCCGGGTGCACCGGCGGCTCTCCCTGGTTGCCGAGATCAGCAAGTACGTTCGAGATGCCAGTGCCGAAATACATGTGCCACAGGTGGTTGACCAGTGTCCGGGCGGTCATCGGGTTGTCTGGGGAGGTGAACCAGTTGGCCAGGTCGAGCCGGGTGGCGCGTTTTCCTCCGGTATCTAGTTTGCCGAGGAAGCCGGGGATGGCGGGCTCGACGATCGGGCCGCTCTCATCCATCCAATCCCCGCGTGGCAAGACACGCATGACGCGCGGTTTCACAGCAACGCTGATCGGCATGGTTGGTGCATTCTTGGTGATCGCCACCAGCTCTCCCTGCTTGGCCTGGATGGCTCTGCGAACCTCGGCTAGTAGCGGGGTGTGCTCCAGGTGGTGGTCGATCAGCGAGCGTATTTGTTTCTCGTCTGGTTGCCTTGCTTTCAAGGCCGCGATGACGTCGGTCGGCAATGAGGCACTAGAAGAGACTCCGGAATCATCCCACCACGCCTTGCCACCGAACTGCGTGAAAGCCATTCCTACAACGGCGTCTCCCGGCTTCACTGCGATGGCCTTTGCAGGCACTTCGAGGCGGACCCAGCCGCCAGCTTTTGGTAGATCGCCCATGCGGTGGTGCGCAGGTCCGTTGCCGCTACCGAACGGGATCTTGTCTTCGCCCCAGTAGCCGCGGTGATCCCAGCTATTGGTGTGGATCTGGATCATCAGCGTCTTCGGCGGGTTCTTCGGATCGAGGTAGACGTAGGAGAAGAACACATCGTCCGCGCTGGCGGAGTGAGCTTTCATATTGAGGAAGTAGTGTTGGATCAACTCACCGCCCTCCTGAACGCGTGATGTCTCACCGCGGTGGACTTGTCCATCTTTCTTGTTTGCGTATTTCCAAGTGTCGCCCGGTTTGTTGCCGTCGGGCAGGCGCTCCTCGATGAAATACTGGTCCGCCACTGTTTTCGTTCCCGCCAGTTGTCCGCGCTGTTCAGTCGTCCACTTGACTCGGGCAGCCGCGATTTCGGGAGTTTCCTGCGCAAGACGCTTTTCTAGCGCGGAGATCTCGGTCTCGATTTTTGCGACGCGTTTTTCTGCGTTCATCGGTGGCACGGAGATTTCTGGGGGACGTTTGCGAGCTCCATATTTGCCAACTTCTTGCAGGTCGGCAAAGAAGGCGCCCATCGTGTAGAAATCTTCCATCGCATAGGGATCGAACTTATGTGCATGACACTCAGCACAGCCGAGGGTGCCTCCCATCCAGACGGCGCTGACGTTGCGCACGCGATCGCCCGTATACTTTGCAAGGTACTCCTTGGCCTGCGCGCCGCCTTCTTCAGTGGTCATGTTGAGGCGGTTGTAACCCGACGCGACTTTTTGCTCGAGCGTCGCACCCGGCAGCAGATCTCCGGCCAGATTCTCGCGGGTGAACTGGTCGTATGGCATGTTCGAATTGAACGCGCGGATCACATAGTCGCGGTAAGGGGATTGGCTGACGTTCTGGTCGCCATGAAACCCCACTGTGTCCGCGTAGCGCACCAGATCAAGCCACTTCGCAGCCATGCGTTCGCCGTAGGCGGGGGAGGCGAGCAGACGGTCGACCTGCTTCTCGTAGGCGTCGGGAGATTGATCACTGACGGCGGCTGCGACCTCGGCAGGCGAAGGTGGTAGGCCGGTCAGGTCGAATGACAAGCGGCGCAGGAGCGTCACCCGGTCGGCCTCTGGTGCTGGCTGGAGCCCGTTCTCTTTAAGCGAGGCTCGGATGAATCGGTCGACGACGTGCTGCGCGCCCGCTACCTGCGGCGCTTGCTGTTTGACCGGGCGTTTGTAAATCCACTGTACCTGGTATTCGGCGCCCGCTTCGATCCACTGCTTCAGCATCGCAATTTCGGAGGGGCTGACCTCTTTGTGAGTCTTCCTTGGGGGCATCACATCATCTTCGTCCTTGGTCGTGATCCGTTGGAACATCGCGCTCTTCTCCGCATCGCCTGGGACGATGGCGCGGCGGCCGTCGATCACTTCCGTTGCCCCTTCCTGGGTATCGAGCCGCAGATCCGCCTCGCGGTGGCTGTTGTCTGGGCCGTGGCAGGCAAAGCACTTGTCCGAGAGGATCGGGCGGATGTCCCGGTTGAAATCGATTCCTTTCTTAGCTGAGGCGTTCGTCAGAAGAGCCAGCGCGGTGGTCAGCGTCAGCGAAAATCGATAGATCGTGGAGATGGGGGCGTCGGTGGTAGTCAAAGTGATGCGGGTTGTGTCCATATTCCCTTGGAACCAGTCAGAAGACAAGCGCAGCCGGGAGGAAGATTACTCCCCGTCAGAAAAAAATGGCCAAAAACTCCAATCGTGGCATAGGCGCTCGTGCGGATCTCAAGGCGCGCCGCTTTCTTGGGCATTGATCATTGGCTAGGATTTCGATATTTGTCAGTTCATCCAAGCCGACGCTACTTTTCAAGTCAGGGTCTTAGTTCGTCGCGATGCGTCGATCTTGACGCTGAGGCTCAGATACCCGTTGGCTCGTTCGTAGGCAGCTTCCTTTTCGATATTACGTTCGGCATCGAGGAGGGTGATCTTGCCCGCCTTCTCCGTAAGAGCTTTCAGCAAGCTCCGGACGATCAGTCGTGCGTGTGCTGCGCCGAGGCACAGGTGGGTTCCAAAACCGAACGAGATGTGCGGATTTGGTTTTCGATCCAGCTGGATCTTCTCTGGCTCACTGAAGACGCTTTCGTCAAAGTTGGCAGACGCCCAGCCCATCGACACCCGTCCGCTCACGGGAACTCCAATGCCGTGGACATCCGTCTCGACCGGGCACACCCGACCGATGTGGGTCAGGGGCATGAAGAAGCGGAAAAATTCCTCTGCTGCGTGCACGATCCGCTTCGGGTCTTCGCGCAGGTATTCGAGGGATTCCGGATGCTCTGCCATGTAGGCGAGGATGCATGAGACACTGTGGATGATCGTGTCGCGGCCACCGGCGAAGGCTAGGTTGGCAAATCCCATCATCTCCTCACGCGTCAATGGTCGCCCTTGAAATTCGGCTTTTGTTAGGGCGCTGAAGAAGTCATCTCCGGGTTGGGCTTCTACCTGGTCAAACCGGGCTTGCAAGTAGTCATCCAGGTAGCTCCCGTCCTTGGCTGGGTCATCCACCTCGAAAACCCGGATGCCCCAGCCGACGTAGGTGTCAGCCTCCGATTCCTCCACGTCGAGGAGGTAGGTCAGCGCACGCGATTGGATTGGCAATGAGAGTTCGCTGACGACCTCGATGGAATCTTTGGCCAGCGCATCGTCGAGCAAGCCGGCGATGAGTGTCTCCACCTTGGCGATCACATCTGGCTTCTTCGCGCGCTGAAAAAAGGGCTCGACGATGGCTCGGTATTGTTTGTGGATTGGCGGATCGGTTTCGATCGGCAGCTGGCGCATCGAGCGAACCCCCTCCTCGGATGGGATTGGCACGCGGAATGGCGCATCGGAACTGAACGTCTTCCAATCTTTCGCTGCCGCGCGCACATCGGCGTGGCGCAAGATCATCGGCACCTCCTCGCCTTGAAACGGGCACTTTAGGACGCCGTCGCTCTCACGTGCTTCACGGAAGGGGTCATGTGGGTTTTTAGTTTGATCGCTCATCGCTAGGTGATCAAACTAGCGGGAATGGCTCAGGTTTCAATGGTGTGGTGGGGTGTTGCGCACCGGTTCTACGGTTACAATTCAGCGGCTGCCAGCGATCTAGTCGGCTTCTCGATGATCTCCACCAAGTCTACGCAGATTCGTCCTGTAGCCGAGCCGTAGTCTGTCGCTCCGACTTCGCTCGACCGTAACTTCGATTTGCAATCAAAGTCATCCCATAGCCACTTTCTCTCGGGTGGCTGGATCTAGTTTTGTAGGGTTTTCGGCTCGGTTTTGCGATTCGTTTTTTTCAACTTTCAGCCGTCATGCTCATTTCGCGGGCTCTTGCTCCCTAGTCTTAAGCAAGACCGCTACGTGGCTCCACGGTATGAAGGTGCGCGTTTTTCTATCGACCCGTGCTCGCGGGCGAGCGTGGCAACGAGGTGCGGTGGTATGAGCTTGCAGAGCTGGGTCAGCACTGGCTG
>JBLHKE010000639.1:0-4724 GCA_047619485.1 Verrucomicrobiales bacterium
GCGGCCGCTGGTGTCTCGTAGGCGGTGCCCGCGGAAGTTTCCTCTTCGAAGTCGTTCTCTTCTGCGTCGACGATCACAGGCTCCTTCGGTTTGCGACCGTTGAAGCCGTCGAAGTTGCGGACGTTCTCCTTGGCGAAGATCTGGTAGCGGCGCTCCATTTCGTTCACCACCCAGCGAAGTGCCAACAGGACCTTCTTCGGATCGGTGACGACCGGGACGATCAGGTGTGGCAGGCTGTTGTACATCTGCATCTCGACGACCTTCGGGTCGATCATGATGAAGCGCAGTTCGTCCGGCGTGAAACGGTAGAGGATGGACGCGATGATCGAGTTGATGCAGACCGACTTACCCGCGCCAGTGGCACCGGCGACGAGGAGGTGAGGCATCTTGGCGAGATCGCCGATGACGGTGTTGCCGTAGACGTCTTTGCCGAGGGCGAGAGGGATCTTGTGCTTCTCGTCGGCGAAGATCGGGTCTTCGAATAGTTCGCGCAGTGGCACTAGGACCTTCTCGCTGTTGGCGATTTCAATGCCGACCGTGTCCTTGCCTGGGATCGGGGCGATGATGTTGATGCGCTCCGCCTTGGTAGCGCGGGCGATGTCTGCCTCGAGTTGAGAAATACGGCTGACGCGCAGTCCACGACCTGGGTAGATCTCGTAGCGGGTGATGGTTGGGCCGCGCGTGATGTCGCCAGGTGTGACCGTGATATTGAAGGTCGAAAGCGTGTCGACGATGATGTTCTGCGTCTCCAGCAGTAGGCTTTTGTCCGCGGGCTTGCGCGTGTCTTCCTCGTTCCACTCGAGCAGGTCGATGCCTGGTAGTTCGTAGTCGGGAAAGGCGTAGGCGAGCGGCACTGGCATGCCACCCTGGGATTTCTCTTTGTTCTTCTTGAGTAGCTGGGAGAGCGTCGGCTTGTCTTTGTCCTGCTCGTTGCTGCGTATCGAGGCATCGATGATCTGCGGCTTGTGGGCGGGCAATTGCTCCTCTTCTTCATCGGGAGTTTCTTCCTCATCTTCGTACTCCCACTCCCAATCTTCACCTTCTTCGCCGGTGACTTCTGCTTCCGCTTCAACTTCGGTGTCTGCTTCTTCCTCGTCTTCGTACTCCCATTCCCACTCGTCGTCACCTTCAGCTGCTTCCTCCTCCTTGGCGGTGACTTTTTTCGGGGCGGGCTTCTTCGCGTCCTTTTTGTTGTCGCGCAGGGCACGGCGTTCCGCGATGCTCAGGCGTTCGACACCGTCGGCGGTGAGCATCTTTAGTTCCTGGCGCTGTTCCCACCAGTCGGTCGCGGCATCGCGGCATAGCAGTGAGAAGTGGACCGGGTGAAATCCGGTGACCATCACCGTGCTTGTGCCGTAGACGATGGCCATGATGATGAACGCGCCGAGTGTGCCGAGCAGGCTCTGGAAAAGCGCGCCACAGGAACCCAGTGCACCGCCAGCACCAACGATCTGATAGGTGGCTGACCAATCTTGGAAGAACCAACTCTGGTACTCGAGCAGGAAGGTCGCCGAGAGGATCATCATGCCGAAACCGATGAGGGCACGTGGTGACAGGTGGGAGTCGAAGGCGAATTTACCCGCACCGAACCAGATCAGTCCGATAGGGATGAGGTAGGCGGCCGCGCCGAAAATCCAATAGGAGACCCCTGCAATGATTGCACCGAAGATCCCTATGAAGTTGTGGGGAGGGCTGTTGGGATCCGACGTGACGCTGAATGGCAGCTTCGTGGGGATGTCGAAAGGCGTGTAAGAAATCAGCGCGAGCAAGTGGAGCAGCCCGATGGCGAGCATCGAAATAGCGATGATGTCGCGGTTTTTCGCGAGGCGAGTAGCGGCTTCTTTCTTGGTGATGCGCTTGGGTTTTCTGCGGGTATTGGCCATGAAATTTGCTGGATCGTGTCCTATGGGTGTTGAAAGCGTTGAGTGGGGACGCCGGATGTGGCCGGAAACCCTACATAGAGAACGTTAAAACATAGCTGCAACCTTCAAAGGTTCAAAGAATATCTGGAGTAGCTAAAATTTCGGTAATCTTAACAAATTCTAACGATGGCAACAGATTTGCTCATAATTTTCGTGAAATTCCCAGAACCGGGGAAGGTGAAGACGCGATTGGCGAAATCTCTTGGCTCTGAAGGGGCTGCTGATGCTTACCGGTGGTTGGTGGCACGCGTGGCGGAAAATGTGGTGGAGCCGAGTGGTGAGTGGGCGATCTGGGTGATCTTTGATCCTGCTGAAAGGGAGGGTGAGGTGCGCGAATGGCTAGAGCCGCTGTTTGGTGCGTCGGTGAGTCGGTATGTGCCGCAGGCGGATGGCGATCTCGGCGCGCGTCTCGGAGGGGCTTTCGCTGCGGGATTCGACGCCGGATTTGAGAAGGTTGCTGCGATCGGAACGGATTGCGTGGATTTGGGGCTCGAGGGGATTCGGCACTGCTGGCGGAGTTTGGAGGAGCACGATGTGGTGTTCGGGCCGGCGGATGATGGGGGGTATTATCTAGTTGGGTTGAAATCGGTGTGCGCGCGGCTGTTCACGGAGGTGCCGTGGAGTCACGAGCGCACGCTTGAGGTGAGTCGGGGCGTGGCTGCGTCAGAGGGCTTGAGCGTCGCGGAGTTGGAGGTACTCAGCGACGTCGATGAGATCGAGCAGTGGGAAGACATCCAGCGGCGGCGCAGGCACCGAGTCAGGAGCTGAACTCGCCACAGGCTGTTGAAAAACCGGCGGCCGCTAGGTGGTGCGGGCACTCTTGCCCGTCGAGCCGCCGCGGATTCCTCCCAAAACGGGCAGGAGTGCCTATTTTACGCTCGGGACAAGAGCGCTGGCGACATCATCGGTTGGTTTTGTAACCGTCTCGCCAGAGATTGGGCGAGCGCTTGGAGGCGTCACGATGGTCATGGGACGCGCCGCTTATTTCTGGAGAAATCAGCTACTCGTTTGCTTTGGGGCGACGGCTAGGATGGGTGATCAACAAATCCTTCTCGAACTTGTCGATGCGCCCGCTGATCACCCAGCGACGCAATTTCGCAGTCTTGGGATTGCCGAGCAATTTTGCGATTGGCGGGTCGATCCACGCCACCTGATCGCCGGGGATCGTGCGCGGCTTTGCCGGTACCTTGATCTGCTCCCTGGGGATGCCGACGCAATCCTGCTTCTCGAATAGCACGTTGGTGAATATTGAAAGAGAGACTTCGGTCTGACCCGATTCGGTGCGGGTGATCCGCATCGGGTAATAGAGGGTGTCGGTGGCGAATTGGATTCGCAATGGTGTCTTTTTAATCTTGGACGTGCTCAGGTCGATGGTGTCGAACAGAAACCAGACGTAGCCGTCCCGCGCATACTCACCGATCACCTTCAGTAGGGCTTTCGGGATCTCGAGTCTGTCGCCGTTCTCGGAGAATTCACTCTGCACCCAGGCTTCGAATTTCCCTGCGTCGAGCAGTTGGACAATCTTGAGCTGATGGGCTCCAATCTCTTTGATCTCGACCACCTTGGCCGCTGGATCGAATGCATCATTGTCACCGAACGGGCCATCGCCTCCGCCGCCTTTGCGTGGGCTGCTGCGTTCGATGGGGAGGTGGTAGGCGCAGCGTTTGAACACGCCGGAGTTCGATGCCTCCACCGTCGGTCTGGAGGGAAGAGGCATGACCTCGAGGACTTTCGTGTCGGCCGATGCCGCGAGTGTGGTCTGGAGATAGAGCAGCTGTTCCTTGCCGTTCCACGCGATGATGGCGTCCTGTTTCGGTTCGGTGATGCGTGCGCTGTTCTTAAACGGGATGCTGCCCATGTCGGCAAAGGCAGGCAAAACGAAAAGAAGCAGGAAAAGCGCAGTGAATCTCATGCGATCATCCTATGGCTGGGCAGGGGATCTGCCAAGGTTCTACGGGTGGATCGGTCGTGAGAAATTTGGGTCGTCGACGTGCGTGATCTTCTACCTCTGGGAACGATAGGTTTCATTTCAACCCATCTTGTTAATCTGGAAAAGGAACGGTCCCCTTAAAGTTCAAAAATCATCAAAAGTGGACCGCAGCCAAGTGCCGCCTTGTCTCGACAAGGCGCTCGATCACGCGCGGCAGGCGATCGTGCTACCGCTCCGGTCAACAGCCTACGCTGACAATCTCGTGCAGGTATATTTCCAGCGGGGCGTAAGCGAGCTGGCGATCGGGTGGGTGACCCGCGGCGTGAAGCTTGCACCCCCGTGATTCGGTCTTAGGGCTTGTCAGTAAATAACTCCTACAATCTGCTGGTTATTTTGGCTATCACCCGCGTTAGCTTCCAACTCAAATAGCCCGCTATCATCGCTGAAATCTGCCTTGGTGCTGGCTAAAATTCCTGCGCATCTTTGTATGACTTATTTTCTGACAACCCCTTAGTAAGGTGGTTGGAGCGTTTCAAGGGGGGCGCGGGATCAGACGATTAGAACCGTCGCCTCACCCGGGCATTTTGTGTCGCCGCTGTCTGGAATCGCTTCTTGCTGCGGGTTGTCAATTTGCTGTAGAAGTCTCGCGTGAACCCGCTGCTCCAACCGCTGCCTTACCACCTGCGCCTACGCGATTTCCTCAAGGGGAATCATCGCGAAGTCTGGGATTGGTTTTCATCTGCCGAGGCGGAGTCGGACTACAGTGATGCGGTGCAATTGGAGTTGTTAAAATCGACCTATCGGCTCGATCGTGCTGCCCATGAGGCGATCTATGCGGTGGTCGACGAGGTGAAGGATAAGCTGGGCTTGCT
>JBLHKE010000640.1:0-4717 GCA_047619485.1 Verrucomicrobiales bacterium
GCCGAGCACTGGGAGCTTTACACCTTTGCTGGAAGCGGTGACCTCAGCCTCTATATGCCAGGCCGCGGAGGCAATTTTCAGGCGCCTGCTCCAGTCTGCGATGACCGCTGGCACCACCTCGCTGCCGTCATCACCGAGGCCTCGGTGCAGCTGTTTGTCGACGGCAAGCGAGTGCTCAACGAAGAGGCCACACCACTGCAAGGCAGCAAGGTGCCCGGAGGGTTCGCCATCGGCAGTCTCGCCGAGGGCGGCATCGGTTGCGCTGGATTGATCGATGATGTCCGCGTCTCCAGCGGCCGCCGCGATTTTTCCAAGACACCCTCTTCTGCCCTGGAGCGTGATGAGTTCACCATCCGCCTGTGGCCGCTCGATAAGCCTGAAGAGCCGGCCTCTGAAGCCAACCACCCTAGCAAGAAAAAAGTCGGCAACTTCACCCCGAAACGTGGCCCCACTGCCGGAAGAGAAAAAAATTTGATCTCGCGGCACCCCTTCAACGTCGAGCGTCTATACGACTACTACACGCAGGAGGCTGAGCACTACCTAGGAGCAGATGAGCAAGCTGAAATTCTCCCTCCCTTCCCGGGGATCGACGGTGGGAGTTTTGGACACTGGGGGAAACGGGACGACACCGACTGGCGCGATGGCTCGTGGAACAAGATGGACTTGGGGCCGGTGTTCGCAGGCGTACTCCACGGGCTAGGCAAGCCGATGCCCAAGGCGGTAGCTGCCCGACTCGGTGAAGACGGCGGCACCTCAGTGTGTTTCGATCCGCTGACCGGCGGCATCCAAGGCGCGTGGTCGGGCGGATTCGTGAAATTTGATGCGGGGCGCTTCGGCTTCCTAGGCGGGATTCGCCCGGAGGGACTGATTCTCTTCAATGCGGAGAATTCGGCCGGCTGGGAAGCGGGATCTGTCGACTTCACTGGCACCTTCCGTTCCGGTCAGCGCACCGTCTTCTTCTATCGGGTCGGGAGCACCTCAGTGCTCGATCATCCGTGGGTCGAGAACGGTTCCTTGATGCGAATGCTAGAGTTCGATACCCCTGCAGATCAGACACTCCGACTCTTCCCCGCAGACGCCAAACTTAAAATCCTGGGCGATGCCGCGATCAAAGTCGCAGGGATGACTGTCTCGTGGACGGTCACCGGCGACAGCAGCAAGATCACGCCTCTGCTTGAAGACGGCATCTTTAAAATCAAGCTCGAACACGCTAAACAGCTCGCTCTCCGTTTCGAGTTCGGCGGTGCGACTACCTCACCGGCACCACCAGTCGTCGATCTCAATCAATACACCCGAGGCGGCGAGGCTCTCTGGCCCGAGGTTCTTGTCACGGAAGGGATTCTGGGTAAAGACGATCGTGCCTATGTGATCGACACGTTGACCGTCCCCTACGAAAACCCGTGGAAAGCGCCATTCTATCTGGCGGGCAACGACTTCTTCGAAGACGGCAGAGCCGCCGTGTGCACTATCGACGGAGATGTTTGGACCGTTTCAGGAATCGATGACAAACTCAAACGCCTTGAGTGGCGGCGCTTCGCCACCGGGCTCCACCAACCGCTCGGCCTGGTGACCAGGGATGGGAAAGTTTACGTCCTCGGTCGTGACCAGATCACGATCCTGCACGACCGCGACAACAACGGCGAAGCCGACTACTACGAGAATTTCACCAACCGTTACGTCAGCTCAGCAGGCGGCCATGATTTCATCACCGGCCTCGAACACGATGCGGCTGGAAATTTGTACTTCGCCAGCGCCAATCAGGGAGTCTGTAAGGTGAGTCCAGATGGATCAAACATCGATATTATCTCCACCGGCGTGCGCAACCCGAATGGACTTGGTGTTTCTTCGCGCGGGAAGATCGCTGTCTCTCCGCAAGAGGGCGATTGGAGCCCGGCATCGATGATCTGTTTCCCGGAACCGGGACGCCACTTCGGCCATGGCGGCCCGCGCGATGGCCGAGTAGATCCACCTGCCTGCTTCATCCCAAGAGGCATCGATCACGCGACTGGTGGGCATGTCTTCGCCGAGAATCCAAGCTTCGGACCGCTCGGAGGGCATCTTCTCACTTTGTCGTGGGGCAATTGTCGCGCCCTCCTTACACTGTCCGAAACCGTCGACGGAATCGAGCAGGCCGCAGTGATCCCCATAGAGGGCGAGTTTCTCTCCGGTGTTCATCGCGGGCGCACGAACCCGCAAGATGGCCAACTCTATCTAACGGGCTCCACCGGTTGGGGCACCTATGCCACCCACAACGGCTGTTTCCAGCGCCTCCGATACACTGGAACCGCGGCTTACCTACCAATCTCATTCAACGCCCATCGCAACGGAATGCTCATCGAGTTCTCTGACCCGCTCGATCCGGGATCAGTCAGCGGAGAGGATGTATTCGCACAATGTTGGAACTACGATTACTCACGCGCCTACGGTTCGCCAGAACTCTCAGTTACCCAGCCCGACACACCGGGCCATGACCGGATCAATATCACCGGGGTCGAAGTGCTCGAAGGTGGTCGGAAGCTATTCATTGAAATTCCCGACATCGCTCCAGTCGATCAACTTCACATTTTCGTCAAACTACGCACCGCCTCGGGTGCGACCGTGCGCCGCAACCTATTCGTAACCATCCACCGTCTCGGTCCAGTCTTCGATGCCTATCCGGGTTTCGCCAGCAATCCCGAGTTCCAAACCGCCGCCAAGGACCTGCGTCGCGCCGCCGACGCAGGAACCCGCAACCGAGCCCCAGCCCCTAGCAGCTTCGCCAAACGCCCGATCGACCCCGCCCTAGCCGGGCGGAAAATCACCATCAAGTGTATCAGCGGTCTGGTCTTCGATACCAAAAAGTTCTCAGTCCAATCTGGCGAAAGAATCACCTTAAAGGTGGAGAACCGCGACGTAATTCCGCACAATCTAGTAATCGTCACCCCTGATGCCAAAACCGCCGTCGGTGAGCGCGGCGCCCTCATGCTTACCCAGCCAGGCGCCTTAGATCGGCAATACGTTCCTGACATGCAAGAGGTTCTCTTCCACACCTTGGTCCTAGATCCAGCCCAGTCCGACACTCTCTATTTCTGCGCCCCAAACATCCCCGGCGACTACCCATTCCTCTGTACTTTCCCCGGCCATTGGATGCTCATGAACGGTATTATGCAGGTCGAACGCCAACCGGAGCCACTTCCGCAGAAATGATCTGCAAGAAGCTACCTGTCACCACCACTAGCGCGAGTGCTGCCACTTGCGCACCTGCGATAAGGTCGGGAGGCCTTTGATCACCTCCAACACATTGCCATCTGCATCCGTGATCACGCTCGAGGGCAAAACCGGGTTCTGCATCCGCAACTCCTTTGCCAGAAAGTCGGTGACCGCCTGTTTCTCCACGTTGCTGATCTCGACCAGCATCTGGTAAGCGGGTTTGTGCTTCTCCACGTAAGCGGCGAGTTTTGCCGCATCATCATCCGGGTCGACCGGCACAGCGAAGAGTTCGACCCCGTCCTCTTTCAGCTGCGCCAGGGCTGGAAGGTGGCTTAGGCACGCGGCACATCAGGTGGCGGTGGTCGTGTAGACTTGGATCTCGTCGTGTCCCAAAACGCGGACGGCGCTCATGTCGCCCTTCTGTAATGGTTCAGGAGTCCTCCGATCCTCGATTCTTGGACGACCTTTCCCGCCCCGCTCGCCGCTTCGATGAACCTGTTCGCCAAACCCTGGTGGTTCCGCTCGCGGTGGTAGTGCTCCGCGTCGGTGAACCTGAGCCTCTTCGACCCGAGCCGATAGCGGAGGACTCGGTACTCCTCGCGGAGGTGGGCGACTGGGATGATCTCTTTCTTGAGGGTGACCGCTTCGGGGGGACTGTCTTGCGCCTGAACGTTGGTGAAAGCTAGCGCGAGGGCGGCGCAGGTGACGAGTAGCACTCCCAGCTTCATGACTAATCGCTGCGCCTCGGGATAGGGGTTTTTCTTCCCGGCTGCTGGGAGGGTGGCTTCTTTTTTGGCTCGCGCTTGGCGGCGGTGGCGGCGATGCCTTTCAGGCTCTGGTTGATGAGGCGGCGGTGGAGGCGGTTCATGTCAGAGTCGACGGGTTCCTTGTCGCGCCAGGCGAGGTTGGCTAGTTTGATCGTCTCATGGTAGCCCGCGTGGGCGAGGGCTCGCGCCTCGGGATCGTTCTTGCGCTCGCCGAGCTCATAGCTGCGGGAGATGGTGTACCAGACTTGGGCACTGGCTTTGTCACCGAGTTCGCGTTTGAGGGACGAGAGGTAGGGATCGCGCTGGTCGCCTTCGTGGGTGACCCTCGCGGCGCTCCATTTTACCAGGTGCGGGCGCATCTCGAAGCCCCGGCCGTAGCAGGTGTTGCAGTTGATCTTGCCGTCTTTGCCGCGCTTGCCGCGCACGGGGATGAGACGTTTCCAACCGTTGCAGGTGCGGCACTGAACCGGGTAGCGGATCTCGAAGTGCTCGCGCGCTTTAAGGCGGCGGACGAATTCGTCTCTTGTTAGGGTCGGATCGATGCGGTCGCGCACGGTGGTGAACACCTTCATGAGCTTCTTCTGATCTCTGCTGCTCTTCGAGACCTCGTAGACGATCGGGGTGCTGTCGAGCTTGATGGTCGCGGTTTTCTTTCTGGGGGAGAGTCCCTGGCTGTAGCTGCTCGCCGCCAGGCCTGCTAGGAGCAGGCAGGTGGTTAGGAATATTTCGAGACGCATGGGTGTATCGTAAAAGTGGTTTGG
>JBLHKE010000641.1:0-4714 GCA_047619485.1 Verrucomicrobiales bacterium
TACAACCTGAAAAAGGAATACGACAAAGCGGAGGCTGCCTTCCTCGCCGCGCAGCCGGGGTTGGCGGGCAAAGATGCAATCGAGTGCCGTTACCGGCTCGGTCTAACACGTTTCGTGCTCAAGAAATACACAGAGTCGTCTGCGGATTTAGAGGCCTATTTGGCCGAGGTAAAGGATAGTCCAAGGGCCGCGCAGGCGAAACTCTACATCGCGCGTTCGAAGTTGGAGTTGAAGCAGTACGACGCCGCCGAATTGATGCTGTCCGAATTGAGTTCCGGCGACAGCGATATCGCAGCTCAGGCGAACCTCTGGCTGGCGCGGGTGAAGATTCGCAAGGGGGAGAGTCTCGCTTCGGTTGCCGAGGCGCTCGGGGCCGCTGTTGCCAAGTTTAAGGATTCGCCAGTCACCGACGACCTGCAGTTCGATTATGCGAATGCGCTCATGGGTCGTGAAGATCCCGATTGGAAGGCGGCGCTCGAGTTGCTGCAGGGGATTGAAGGACGCGGTAATTTCGCGCAGGTGGCGGAGTTGATCAGCCAGCGATCGGTTTGTCAGCACAAGTTGCGCGACTACGAGGGGAGCCTCGCCAGCAACGAGGACTTTCTCGGCAAACATGGCGAGCACGCGCTCGCGGCTGACGTCCGATTCATGCGCGCCGAAAACTTTTTCCTACTGAACCGACTCGATGAGGCGGCCAAGGCCTATGGTGAATTTACCGGGAAGCATGCCGATCATGGCAACGCCCAATCGGCCAAATTTCGCCTTGCGCAGATACTCCACGATCAAGGGAAGTGGGCGGAGTGCCTAGCGATCGCGGCACCGATGCTCGAGAAGAAGCCTGAAGGCAAATTGTTCTCGCAGCTGCCGTTCATCGTTGGGGATTGTCAGTTCCGCCAGGAGAAATGGGCAGAGGCGATCAAAGGGCTGCAAGCTTTTCTTGCGCCGCGTCTGGCTTCGGACGGGGGCAAGGCGGAACCGAATGTGGACACGGCGCTGATGCAAATTGCCGTTGCGCAGGATCGGCTCGATCAGAAAGATGGAGCATTGAAAAGTCTCGCTATCCTCGTGAACGATCTGCCCGGGGCGTCTCCGCAGTTGCCACTCGCCTTGGCGGAGCAGGGGAGATTGGCGTTTGAGCAAGGGGACATGAAACTCGCTCGCAAGGCGCTTGAGCAATTTCTAACCATCGATTCGAAAGACGTGGAGCCGTTCAAAAAAGGCGCGCCAGCTCAGCGTGCGCGGGTTCACTACTACCTGGGTTGGGTCGAGGCTACGGATGGCAAGCACGCGGTGGCTGCCGACCGCTTCGGCGAGGTTCTGAAGGTCGATGCGGGTCACGCGCTTGCGCCGGATGCGGCTCTGCAGCAGGGCGTGGGCTGGGTGAATGGGGAAGATTTCGCGGCGGCCGCGAAGCATTTCCCCGAGATGCTCAAGCGTTATCCTGATCACCCGAAACTGCCTCGCTTAGTCTATTACTCCGGGCTCGCGCTGGCGCGACAGGAGCAGTGGGATGCTGCGCAATCGCATTTCAAACGTGTTGCGGATCAGTTCGGCGACTCCGAGTTCGCCGACCAGGCGCTCTACGAATGGGCGTGGTGCGAGCGGCGGTCGAAGCGTAATGGCGAGGCGATCAAACTCTATGATCAACTGATCGCGAAGTATGCGGCGAGTCCGCTTGCGATTAAAGTCCAGAGCGAACTGGCAGAACTAAATCTCGAGAGTGGTGCCCAGGATAAGGTCATTGAGCAGCTGACGAAGACGCTAGATAGCGTCAAAGACGAAGCGCTGCGTGAGGATATCCGCTACCAGCTCGCGAGTGCCCATTTCAGCAAGGGCGACCACAAGCAGGCCGCGGCACAGTTCGAGCAGCTCCTCACGGATTACCCCGCGTCAAAGTTGCTCGCGTCGATCCTGTTCCAGGCTGGCGAATCACGATTGAAGCTCGGCGAGACGGTGGTGGCGAGGGAGCATTTTGCGAAGGCATCAAAAGCTTCCGGGGCGACTGCAAGCTTGGCGGAGTCGATCGCGATGCGGCTTGCGGAAAGCCAGGCGCTGACCAATCAGCATGCCGCTGCGCAGACGGCCTACGCCGATTTCTTGAAAAAGTTCCCGGATAGCCGCTGGACACGCAACGCGCAATTTGGACTGGCGTTCGCCATGGAGGGCGCGGGGGCGTCGGAGAAGGCGATCCCCGAATATAAGAAGCTGCTCGCAGGTGAGAAAGTCGATCTATGGACGGTGCGCGGGCGCTTTCAGATTGGCGAATGCTACTTCAACCTGCAGAAATACGAGCAGGCCGTCAGCGAGTTCGTCGACGTCGAGATTAACTACAAAAAGTACCCCAGCTGGCAGGCGAAGGCGGTGTTGGAGATGGCGCGGGTGCTGATCGCGCAGAAGAAGCCGGAGCAAGCCGCAGGGCGCCTCAAAGAGGTGATCAGCCGCTACCCGAAAGAGAAAGCGGCCATCGTCGCGCAGCAGTATCTCGACGAGCTGCGTGTTAAGTAGGAACCCGACCTCCGCTACCAGATCATGAACCAACCGTTTAAAAACTACCTCCCGCGCGTGATTTTTTTCACGATCTGCCTGCTCTTTGTCACGGCCAGCATGGTGATGGCCGCCGACGTCAATGACGAGGCAGGTCTACCGAATGAGACCCTTTTCAGCCTGATGAAGAAGGGAGGGCTCGTGATGATCCCGCTCGGGATCGCTTCGATCATCGCCATGGCTCTCGGGGCGGAGCGATTCATCTCGCTGCGCAAAGAGAAGATTCTGCCAGGGGGATTTCTTGATGGTCTCGGCCAAGCGTGGAATGCTGACCCGACCGGGCAGGCTGCGCTCGACTACTGTGACGAGTCTGGTGGCGCGGCCGGTCACGTTTTCAAAGCGGGCATCGCCTGGCGCAACCACGGTTACGAGGCGGTGAGTCGTGCGATCGAAGATGCTGGGTCGCGCGAGGCCGATCGAATGAAGCGCAGTGTGCGCGGGCTGTCGGTGATCGCCGGGGTGGCGCCGCTGCTCGGCCTGATGGGCACCGTCTTTGGCTTGATCAACGCGTTCCAGAGCACTGCTTCGAGTGGTGGTGCGGCGAAGCCGGCCGATCTGGCGATCGGGATTTATGAAGCGCTCGTCACGACAGCAACTGGACTGGTGATTGCGGTTCCGGTGATGCTCGTCTACCAATTTTTGTCGACTCGCGTGGACGGGTTGATCGACCATATTGATGAGGTCGGCACCGAGTTCATTGTCCAGCACGCGCGCTGGGATGGCTACGACGCAGACGGGAAGGAATCGCGATGAGATTCAAGACGAGCGAGCCTACCAGCGGCGATATCATCAACCTGTCGAGCATGATTGACGTGCTCTTCATCCTGATCATCTTCTTCATGATTACGACGACTTTTAAAGAAGAGGAAGTCGATCACCTGGTGAAACTTCCGACCGACAAGCGCAACCAATCGCTGACGCAGGCGAAGGGCAGTCTGATCAAGGTCAACATCCGCGAGCACGGCGAATACATCGTGATGGGTGCGCAGATGACGGAGGAGCAGCTCTCGACCTGGATGGAAGAAGAGCTTGGCCGCAAGCCGGAGCTGAAGGTGATGATCCGCTGCGACAAGGAGTCGAAACACCTGCACCTGGCGAACGTGATGTCGATCTGCCGGCATGCTGGCGTCCCGGAGGCAAAAATCGCCGTGAGGACTGAGAACTGATGGGATTGCTGTTTCCAGTTGCCGAACGTGTAGTCGGGAGTTGCACTCTGTGGCTTGCTGCTGCGTCACTGGGACGAGCGCTTTTCCTGATGCGTGATTTCTGGTCATGGGGGCGAGGGAATCGAAGCTGCGCCAGATGCCAATCACGGAGTGCCACTCCGTGCTACTTCGGCTACGCCGCCAATCATGTCGTGAACCGATGAACGCGATCGAACTGCCAGCACCTACCTTCCTCGGTCTGACGCGCAGACAGCGGCTGAAGATTTATCTGTGGATGGCTCTGGCGCTGCTGGTCGGCTTCCTCATCTGGACGTGGATCTACCTGCAACCCTCACGCTGGTACAAATACACCGATCACGTTGCCTTCGAGCAGGTCGCACGCGACGTCGAACTCGGGCATGTGGTGTGGGAACCGGCAGCGATCGAGTTTTCAGAAGAAGAAAATATCCGGCAGGCGTCGATTTCTTCCGACAGCGCTCGGATGATTTACACGACGGGACAGGCTGGCGGCAACGGTGACCTTTTTCTGCGCCGCTGGGACGGCGTTGGCTGGAGCGAGCCACGGCCGATGCGTGCACTCAACAGCGCGTTCCACGAGACCTCGCCGGCGCTCAGTGGCGATGGGAAGCTCTTGTTCTTCGCGAGTGATCGCCCTGGTGGTATGGGTGGCGATGATATCTGGGTGGCGAAGTGGGACGGGGTCGAATACGCGTGGCCGCTGCCTCTGACCGGCCGGGTCAACTCAGCCTACGACGAGACGGACCCTGCGCTATCGCCCGACGGTGGTCGTCTGTATTTTGCCTCTGACCGGCCCTACCTCACCGAACAGCAGGCCTTGCAGCAGTCGGCCTTGTCCGGCAAGCCGCTCGAAGATGTGCAGGATCGCAAAGAGGATTTCGATCTCTACGCAGCGGATATCGCGGGTGACACGCCCTTTGATCTGATCATCGAGCGCCAGTTGAGCATGCTCTACTCGCTGCGCGAGGGGGCGCTTGCCGACATGG
>JBLHKE010000642.1:0-4702 GCA_047619485.1 Verrucomicrobiales bacterium
CCACCTGCCGAACAATGAACCACTACAGGAAGGTGGCCTGAGCTTCGGTCGAGTTTTGTGACACTGCGGGATGGTAGCTTATTCAAGGTGATGGGTTCAGATCCAGCTCACCTCAGCTCCAGTTTTTTGTATACCCGCGCTATTTCTCGCCCAGCGATTAGCAAGCACCTCGGCCACATCTGCAGCCAGTGGGTTTTCTTGGGTGTTCGTGACTGATGCGGCGGCCTCCTCGACCGACGTCGACGCCCAGCGCGTCGCCAGACCTCTAACCGCGGTTGCGCCCCTGAATTGGATTCCCTCCATTCTCATCGACATCAGAAAATCAAGGGCTTGGGTATACTGATCCGAGTTACAGTTCAATCTACTTCTTCCTAAAAGCAACGTTCATCCGTGGCTGGTCGGTGCTTGGGAGGGGCTGAGGAGCAGTGCGGAGAGTGATCGGTGAAGAAGCGCAAGTTCGCCGTGTCGCAGGAGCCAGAGTGTTTACAGAAAGTTATCGCTCAGGAATGTGATGCGTCAGCGCTGGGGTGAGGTGCAATGCCGTGAGCGGCTTGGGGGACTGCTGCACTACGACTGCTACTACCGTGATGCCGCGTGAAATACCGACTAATCGATCGGACCTGCACCGTTGACGCGCTTCAGAAAATCACGCAGCATTGTCGGGAGAACAAAACGTGCGAAGCTAACTGCACCGCTACAACCACCACCGCCCCCATTATGAAACGTCGTCATTTCCTCAGTTCGTCCACCGCCGTCGGAGCCGGCCTGTTGGTTCTCCCAAGCGGCCTGCGAGCCGGCCCGAATGCTCCGAGCAACAAACTCAACGTCGCCATGATCGGCACTTGGGGGCGCGCCCACGCGCACTTCGACGCGATCGCTAAAGAGAATGTCGTTGCGCTCTGCGACGTCGACGAAAATCACCTCGCCTCCGCTGCGAAAAAATTCCCCAAGGCAAAAACCTACGTCGACTGGCGCAAGTGCCTCGAACAGAAAGATCTCGATGCGGTCATTATTTGCACCACCGACCACACCCACTCGTTCATCGCCAACTGGGCAATGAACCGCGGCCTGCACGTCTACTGTGAGAAACCGCTGGCCAACACGGTCGAGGAGGCTCGTGTGGTGCGCGCCAACTACCTCAAGCATAAAGGCAAGTTGGCCACCCAAGTCGGCACGCAGCGCCACGCGATCGAAAACTTCAACCGCGTGCGCGAATTGATTAAAGACGGTGCCATCGGCGAACTCAAAGACGTGCACGCCTGGGGCAACCGCCAGCTACGCCGTCCCGGATACCCGAAAGCCAAGGGCTCGGCGCCAAAAAATTTGCACTACGACCTGTGGCTCGGACCCGCGCCTTTCCACGCATACAGCCCAGAGTATTTTTCCGGAGGACCCGGCGCGAACTGCCTGCAATGGAATATGTACTGGGATTTCGGCAGCGGCCAGATCGGCGACATGGGCAGCCACACGATGGACCTCGCCTGGAACGCGATCGATGCGCACCTGCCAACATCCGCATCCGCGAAAGGCGACAAATTTAATCCAGACGTAACTCCGGTCGAATTGGCCATGACTTTCGAGCACCCGGCCAACGACTGGCGGCCCGACATTCGGGTTACCTGGCACCAGGGCGGTGCGATGCCGAATTCGCCAACCGAATGGGTCGACCTCAACAAGATCGGCCACGGAGCGATGTTCAAGGGCACCAAGGGTTACGTCGTTGCAGATTTCTCGAGGCGACTGTTGATCCCGTATGGCAAAGGCTCCGACATGAGCTATTACAACCGCCGCGACGAGAAAGAGATCATCCCTGACCTCGGACACTTCCAAGAAGAGTGGACGAATGCGGCCAAGGGTGACCTGAAAACCAGCTGCGACTTCGACTACGGTGGAGAAATGATCGAGCAGATGCTCCTCGGTCTAGTCGCCTACCGTGTCGGGAAAAAACTCGAATACGATGGTGCTAAAGGTCTGGTGACCAACAGCCCTGAGGGCAACGCACTGCTCAGTAAGAAATACCGCGACGGCTGGACGCTCGACGGTTAGACAAAAATATCTAGCCAGTGGCACGTGGATCGCATTCCGAGCTGCAGCCGCGACGCTGACCAGACTATTATTGCTGCAGCCGCACTCGATAGTAATTCCGCGGTGCCTCAGGATCGGGCAATGTGATGCCGGGCGTAAAGAAGGTCGTCAACGTGCCTTGGGAATTGACCGTGTCATCGACCTCTGACCAGCTCGTCATGTCGATCGATTCGTCGATCGAGTAGATGAGGCCCGGCCGCGAGTTGAAGGTGAGCTCAATGCGCTGTTCTACATCGTTGTAAAAGATGCTGGTGATTTTGAACTCTTGCTGGCTGCTGCCGCCTCCGATGGCGGCGAAGATATCAGCGATTTGTAGTTCTGATAGGATCCGCGCGCCGTAGTAATTAAGTAGGGCGACATCGCCGGTGAACGCGACCGCATTAGACGGGCTGTCATCGGGGATGTTGTTACCCTTGCCAATCTCTGCGAGGTCGCCGCCGTCCCAGTCGACGATCGTGCCGGTGCTCGTCGTCGGCCCGGCTACGAGGACACCATTCACATAGAGTGAACCGGTTCCTGAATTAGCGGTATCGACGTCCGCCAGGCCGACCACATGGTAGAAATCGGTCGCCGCGCCGATGTTGGCCAGATCGGTTGAGATGGTCACCCGTTGTGCGGCGCTGTTCGCGTCCTGGAAGCGGAAATCGAGCACGCTGCCATCGAGTGTGAAGGCGGTGCCGTCGCCGTTGCCACCGGTGTTGAACAAGACATGGAACCCGGTGAAATCGCCGGGGCGGAAGACCATCTCCCAGCTGACGTTGGTCTGGGTCGCCGCGTTGCCGAGCCCGTCCTGCCACGAGTCTCCGGGGGTAGATGAGAGGTTGTAGCCCGGGCTGTTGACCCACTGCGTGATGTTGGAAAAATTGCTCGCGCCGCTGACTACCGTGCCGGTGGTATTTCGGTTGAAGACGATGCCTTCGTTGCCGGTGACGTTGATTATGGGATTCCAGGTCGTGAGGCCACCATCAGGAAGACCCGCCGCCGACCAGCTCAAATCCGGGTTGGTCTCCGCCAAGACGGTGACCGTAACAACGGCGGTCGACGTGCCGAACGCGTTAGTCGCGGACAGGGTGTAGACGGTCGTCTGCGTCGGCCTCTCCATCGTTAGGCTCTGGCCGGTGACGTCGCTGCCATTGAGATCCACGCTTACCTCGCCAAAGATATCCCACGACAGTTGCACGGAACTGCCGGCCAAGATCTCCGTCGATCCCTCGACACTGTAGGAATTGATGATCGGTAGTTTCCCGACGAGCACGGTCACCTCCTGCTCAATCGTGGTGGCACCGCGCGTGCCGGACAGCTTGTAGGTCGTGTCCGCAGTCGGGTTCACCGTCGTCATCGAGAGCCCGGACACATCGCCGACGCCGTTGTCGATTACCAGCGTGTCGTTGGCCGGGTCGCTCACCCATGAAAGCACCACCGGTGCCCCGCTCGCGACAATTTCCGCGTCGGTCTCGAAGCTGGAAATGATTGGCGTCCCGGCCGCCAGCGTCTCGACAGTGATGGCGTCGATCGCCTCATCATAGATGCGCACATCGTCGAGGTCACCATTCCAGTTGTTGTTAACATTGAACTCAGCACCAATTTTCACGTCTGCGCCCACGGCGGTGTTGATCGTCTGGCTTAGG
The DNA here is from genome assembly GCA_047619485.1 of Verrucomicrobiales bacterium. Lineage (GTDB taxonomy): Bacteria > Verrucomicrobiota > Verrucomicrobiia > Verrucomicrobiales > DEV007 > JBLHKE01. The sequence goes on from JBLHKE010000642.1 coordinate 3,714, forward strand.
CTGGCGCTCGGTGGGACGGTGGCGCTATCGAGTTCCGCGTCGAGGACACCGTCGACGTAGATCAAGGCATCTTGGACATTCGGTGTGCCATCGTTCGCCCAGATGACCGCGACGTGGTGCCACTGGCCATCTGTCACCACCGTGTTGCCGACGAAATAGCCGCCGTTGACTTCGACTCGGACCGCTCCGGGAGTGCCATTATCGTCTTGGATGCGGATAACCCATTTGTTGGTTGCGATGTTATTGCCCCAGGCTGCGATAGCACTGTCCTGCGCTGGTGTGGTCAGATTGGTACGGATCCAGGCGGTGACGCTGCGGTTACTACTGCCAGTGATGCCTTTGAAGCCCGCGATGTTGATCGCGCCATCGACGCCGTTCATCCTGAGCGCGGCGGTGGTTCCGGCTGGCACCAGCGGCAGATTTGCCGTTTGCCAGGTCGTCCCGCCAGCGATGGCACCGGTATTTCCATTGCCAGTGCTGTCGCCAGCAATAGCGCCGGCACCCTCGTCGAGCGTCCAATGCGCCACGAGGTCGGCGAAGCTGGGGAGGGCTTGGATGAACAAGAGTGAAAGGATAAAGATCAGTTGGAGGACTGAGGAGTTTTTCATGGGGGGATTAATTGCTAGGGGATTCCTTTTCTTACCCCAGCGTCCCTCGGCACCTGCCGGGCGGAGTTGGGGGCAACGCTTGAACCGGGTAGCGCTCACCGCCCCTCAAGAGGGAAAGTAAGTGTGGAGGGAACCTAAGTCTGTGACCAAGAGGTAATCGCCTAAAACTACCGTCACTTTAATTCTTGGTTTGAACTTGGTGACAGATCCTAGTCGCGGTTCCGAGGAACCCCCCACTATGATACCACTCTAACGCACTTGGCGAAAAATGGGTTCGTGGCGATGGTAACAAATTCAAATTTCTGACGCAACCCAATAATTGCATTGAATTTTGGATCCGGTAAAGTGCACCTAATGGGAAGATCATTTAGGGCAAGCAAA
>JBLHKE010000643.1:0-4690 GCA_047619485.1 Verrucomicrobiales bacterium
TAACTCCCCGTGAGCGAACCGATCGCACTCACATCGTCTGGGCAAGTCATGCCGAAAATCGCGAAATTGATCAGGCTCGGGATCCACAGGACGGCGTAGAAAATCAGCGCGGCGAGGTACTTCGACAACAGGATGTGGATCGATTTCACTGGCGCGGTGTAGAGGGTCTCGATTGTGCCAAGCTTCTGCTCCTCCGCAAACAAGCGCATCGTCAAAACCGGGAAAATGAAGAAATAGACCAACCAGAACTGGAGCGAATTAAACGTATGCACAGCCAGCGTGCTCGCCCGGTCGCCGGTCTTCAGGTCAGTCAGAGCTGCCGTGAAAGAGAACCCGCCTAGCACCATCACCAAGCCGAGAACGACATAGGCGATCGGGGATAGAAAAAACCCGCGTAACTCCTTGGAGAGCAACACGAACAAGTTTCGGGGGAAGATGGATTGCATGGAGTTAGGGGTGATCAGGGGATGATCAAAAAGGTGCTGGAGCCTAGCCGCGACCGGCTTCCGAAGCCAGACATTTTAAAAAATGCTGGGGAGAAGAAATCAGAATTGTGGGCATTATTTTCTTCAGAAAAGTAAAAGAATTACCGGCATAGAAACTCAGGTAATTTCTAGGAATTGTAGGGCACCTCCGGAAACCTGCTGTGGAAATGGGGCGCAGAGAAAATTCCCGCTGGCGAGGCGATAAACGCTAAGCTATCTGGTGATAGTGGGCGCTTTAGCAACGAAGACAGCGGGGATTTTATCAAGCTCCAGCCCGCATGAGGTTTTCGGAGGTGCCCTGTAAGGTCTGAAATCGGCAGGAAGAGCCTCCCCTTCGGCGACCTTATTTCCGAACAAGCCCTAAGCCGCCGAGTGCTCATTCTGGGTCAGGTCGACGAATACGTCTTCGAGCGTCGCGGTCTCGCGGTGCAACTCGCGTAGCGCCCAGTTACTCTCCTGCGCTAGCTTGCCGAGATCCTCGCGGATATCGGTGCCCGATTCGACGCGGATGGTGAACAGGGAGTAGCCATCTCCCGCCTGGTCTTCGTTGATAACCTTGCGTACGCCCGGGATGTTCTCTAATTTCGGCATGGCCACCGAGGGCTTCACCTTCAGTTCCACATGAACCGTCCCGGCGGTGCGCAGTTTCCCGATCAGGTTCTGCGGGGTCTCGCAGGCACAGACCTTGCCACGATCGAGGATGATGACACGATCACAAACCAGCTCGACCTCGCTGAGGATGTGAGTCGAAAGCAAGATCGTGTGCGTTAGACCGAGCTGCTTGATGAGGTTGCGCACGCGGCGGATCTGGTTCGGGTCGAGGCCGTTGGTCGGCTCGTCAAGGATCAGCAACTCCGGCTTGTGGACGAGCGCGTCCGCCAGCCCGACGCGCTGCCGGTAGCCCTTCGACAGGTTGCCGATGATTTTTTTGCGCATCTCATTGAGACCGCACATCTCCATCACCTCGCCGACGTTCTTTCTCAGCTCACGGCCGGAAAGACCTTTCAGAGCCGCCCGAAAATTCAAGTATTCCCTCACCCGCATGTCCGTGTAGAGCGGCACGTTCTCAGGCATGTAGCCAATGCAGCGGCGCGCCTGGAGGGAATCTTGGAATACATCGAAGCCGCCGATCGATGCCCGGCCTGAGGAAGGCGGAAAATAGCCGGTGAGCATGCGGATCGTCGTCGTCTTACCAGCCCCGTTCGGCCCGAGAAATCCGACCACCTCGCCGCGCCCCACTTCGAATGAGATATGATCGACCGCGGTGCGGCCTACGTAGCGCTTGGTTAGGTTCTCTGCGTGGATCATCTAAGGGTTAGGGGTAAAGTTGGTTCAAAATGGAGGCTGCCGGGAACCATACTCGCCAAGCAACACCCCCAAAACGTCGGAATCCCGACCTTGGGCGTATCAACTTAAACCTGTCTGTGTTTCCGAGCCTTCCCCAGCTTTGATTCCTCGCCGCCAGGGTGGCGTTTGCCATCCTAACCTATTCTGCACGATCGGCGAAAAAATAGTTAGAGGTTTTTGGGGAATCTTCTAGGTTCCCGCCTTTCTATCTTCTCGTGCTACTATGAATTCCAGCGTATCCCCGCGAATCAACGCCGATCTCCTCGACGAAAAATATGCCGAGTGGAAAAACAATCCGGAATCGGTAGACCCCACGTGGTCAGCCTTTTTTGAAGGATTTGAGCTCGGGGCGGCCAAGCTCGAGCAGGAAATAGCCAATCAGCAGGGAGCCTCTGGGTCGGCCAAAACCCCTGCCCCAGCCAGCGCCGAGGCGGTCGCGGCAAGCCTCGGAGAGACGGATCCGGACGCGCTGCGGGTAACCCAGGTCGACCCTTCTTTCCGGGCGCGCTTGGTTAGCCTTGTCTACACCTACCGGGCGGTCGGCCACACCGAGGCATGGATCGACCCGTTGAGCTTTGAGCCACCGACCAACCCCTCGCTCGACATCGAGGGCTTCGGATTTAGCCAGAAAGACCTGGACGAAGAGGTCGCAACTCACTTTTTCGCCAAGGGGCAGCCGATGAAGCTGAACCAGATGATCGGCATGCTCGACGAGATCTATGCCAACAAGATCGGCTTCGAGTTCATGCACATCAACGATCGCGAGGTGCGCCACTGGCTGCGCGACCGCATCGAAGAACGCCCCGACTCTTGGGATTCGTCTGCAGACGAAAAAGCGACCGTGCTCGGTTGGCTCCAAGAGGCAGAACTATTCGAGGCCTTCCTCCACAAAACCTATGTCGCCCAGAAGCGCTTCGGGCTCGACGGCGGTGAGTCGGTGATGGTCGCCCTCAACGGCCTGTTCGAAGCAACCAAGGAGAACGGAGTCGACGAGATCGTCATGGGGATGGCGCACCGCGGGCGCCTCAACATTCTCGCAAATTTCCTGCACAAACCGTTGGAGGTCATCTTCCACGAGTTCTCTGAAAACTACGTGACCGACCTCGCCGGCGGCGACGGCGATGTGAAGTACCACCTCGGCTTCGAAACGACTCGCAAGACCAAGGACGACCATCCGGTAAAGATTTTCCTCGCACCAAACCCGAGCCACCTTGAGGCCGTCAACCCGGTCGTCGAAGGCATGACACGCGCGCGCCAGCGACTCGTCGACGACACTGAAACACGCACCGCCGTCCTCCCCGTGCTACTCCACGGTGACGCTGCTTTTGCTGGCCAGGGTCCAGTCGCGGAGGTGTTAAACTTCTCACAGCTACCCGGCTACCGCACCGGCGGCACGGTGCACATCATCATCAATAACCAGATCGGTTTCACCACACTCCCCGAGGACGCGCGCTCGTCTGCCTACTGCACGGATGTCGTCAAAATGATCGAGGCACCAGTCTTCCACGTCAACGGCGACTGCCCGCTGGACGTGCTGTTCTGCGCCAAACTCGCCCTCGAATTCCGGCAAAAGTTCCGCCGCGACGTCGTCATCGACGTCGTCTGCTACCGCCGCCACGGGCACAACGAGGCCGACGAGCCAGCCTTTACCGCGCCGCAGCTCTACCGCACGATCCGCTCGAAGAAGACCACCGCGACGCTTTTCAAGCAGGCACTCATCGAAGACCAGACGCTCTCGTCGGAGACGGTCGACGCGATGGAGAATGCGATCAGCAAGCGCCTGAAAGAAGACTACGAGAAAATCCAGAAGCTCGAGAGCGAAGGTGGCGAGGGCGTGTTCCACGGGGCAGCGGCTGTGATACAGCCGCCCTATTCCCACGACCCGGTCGTTACCGGTATCACCAAGAAGCAACTCAAGTTCCTCGGCGAACGACTCGTCGACGTACCGGAGGGTTTTAAGCTCAACGACAAGATCAAACGCTTTGTGCTCGGGAAGCGCGCCAAGGCCACCAAGGAAGGCGGCCCGTTCGACTGGGGCCACGGCGAGGCGCTGGCCTTCGCCTCACTGCTCGCCGAGGGCAAATCGGTGCGCCTCAGTGGCCAGGACAGCCGCCGCGGCACCTTCAGCCACCGCCACGCGGTGCTCTACGATGCCGATACGCGCGAGCGCTACTTCCCGCTGAAGAACCTTACCGAGGATCAGGCGATGTTCTGTGCCTACAACTCGCTGCTCTCGGAGCACGCGGTGCTCGGGTTCGACTACGGCTACACCCTCATGGTGCCGGACATGCTGATCTGCTGGGAGGCGCAATTCGGCGATTTTGCCAACGGCGCCCAGGTGATCATCGACCAGTTCATCGCCTCCTCCGAGTCAAAATGGGGCAAGCCGAGCGGCCTAGTCATGCTCCTGCCACACGGCTACGAGGGGCAGGGTCCAGAACACTCGAGCGCGCGCCTAGAGAGATTCCTACAACTCTGCGCCGAGCGCAACATGCAGGTCTGCAACCTCACGACGCCCGCCCAGTATTTCCACGTGCTGCGCCGCCAGCTCGCCCGCCCGTTCCGCAAACCGCTCATCATCATGACGCCGAAGAGCCTGCTGCGCCAGCCGGACGCCGTCTCGACGGCCGCCGACTTCACCGGCAAGAGCTGCTTCCTCGAGATGATCGACGACGAGCATCTGGTCGACAAACCCGAGCGCGTCACCCGCCTGATTTTCTGCTCCGGCAAGGTCTACTACGACCTGCGCGCCTACCGCGACGAGCACAAGCTCAAGAACGTCGCAATCATCCGCATCGAACAACTTTACCCGTTCAACAGCGACCGCCTAAAGCAGATCGTACAGCGCTACCCTCGCG
>JBLHKE010000644.1:0-4676 GCA_047619485.1 Verrucomicrobiales bacterium
GTGCGGAAGAGTTTCGCGTGGGCGCGCGCACACTTTTTGTTCCAGTCACCGAAGTCCACCCAGCGGTTGTGTTCGTTCTGGTAGTAGATCTCGCGCTCCTTGGCGATGACGTAATCGGGGTAGGGGTGGACGACGTGGTCGGTGATACCGGCAATTGCCTGAAAAAGGCTGCGCCCGGTGTTGATCGTCCAGATGGCGTTCTGCTGGGTCTTGAGAGTGGCGATCCGCTGTAGCAGATCTGGTGGGACGGGGGCGTTGGTTTCGCTATCGACGAGGGTGCCATCGAAGTCAAAACACAGCAATGGCTTGGTGGTAGCAGTCATTTTTGAGTGGTGGGTAACACGTGCCCAGCGGGCACCGGGGGAGGTTCTGAGTTAATCGACCGGCTCCAGCACGATGGAGTCGACATAGATCATCTCCGGGCTGCGGCCTTGCAGGGCTGCGATCGTCAAGTGGTCGGGGCCGGAGAGGTAGAAGTTGCCGAGGGTGGTTTTCGAGCCAGTGGTGGCAGGTAGGCTGGAGTTGCTGGAGTTGGACGTGGTGCCGGAGAGCAACGAGAGCTTGGCATCCTTGACCCTGTCGGATTCTTTTTTCGTCGCCAGGGCACTGTCGAGGTCACCCTGGGATGCGAGCGACTTCTGCAACTTCTTGAACTTTTCAGCCTCAATTTTGAAATCGACCTCGGCTTTCTCGATTAGGGACTCAACGGTCTCCTCGGCTGCCGCCAGAGTTGGGAGGAAGAGGCCGGCGGCGACGAACATCGCGGCAAATGGCTGGAGCTTGCGGATCATTGCTGGGCGGAAGGTTTGAAGGTGACGCCGTGGAGGCGCAGGATACCGTATGGGTTTTTTGATTTGGCACGGATGGTGAATCCGAGGGCGGTGCCGAGTTTGAAGGTGCCGACTTTCATCGTTGTCCGGTCGGCCTCAGGCGGGATCACGCAGTGGAAATCTTGGCTGAGTTCTTCGAATTTCAGTTCGCCGCCACTGAAGCGGTAGTTGGAGTCGTAGTCGATGGAGACATCGTAGAACCCCGGGGTGACTTGCCCACCCGACCAGGTCGCGATGCAGTTGGTCGTCACCCAGTTGGTGATGAAGGCCCCGGAGCCTGGGCGTTTGAGGCGTCCTTGGATGCTCGCTGCGCTCATCGGGATGTTGAACGCTTTCATCTCACCCTTCGCTTTCGGGGAGGGGGTCTTGGCGGTCGTCTTGCGCCTGGTTGAAACCTTCGCACCGAGGGACTTAATCTGGGCTTCGATGTTGCTGCGGCTGTGGCGGGCGTTGAGGGCTGCTTCGAGCTTCAAGAGATCGGTCGCTAGTTTCTTGAGCACCGGGAGCTTCCGTTTGACGAGCTCCGCCTCGTAGATCTTGCGCATGTTAGTGACCTTCTCGGGCTCACCTGCCTGTTGTGCGCTGGAGAAGGTCGATAGCGTGAGCAGGAAAAGGAGCGTGCTGAGGAATCGGAATCGCTGGGAGAAGGTCTGCATGGGTGCTCTCGGGTGATTTCTTCTGGGCTGGACACCAGCCTGAGCGTGTTCCGAATGAACCCTGATGGCAAGGCGAAGTTCGTTATAGACCCCAGAGCCCGCGCCGCTCCTGTTTGGCCTCTTTCTCAGCCTGACGGAGCTGGTTCCCGAAGGTCCGCGCCGATTTTTTTCCGTCACTGACAAACGGGGCTTGACTGGCGAACGCACCACCGCTTCGCGCGTGCCCTTTTTCCATCAGCGACAAGGAGAGCGGGCTATCGCCGACGAGGATGAAAGCGTAGGGGCTGCCCGCCCGGCCACGGGTTTCCCAGCGGGTGTAGATGGTCAGTTTTTCGGTCCAGAGTTCATCGCGCAGCTCGGTGTCTACCTTCTTTCCAAAGCGGATGACTTTATCGGCGGTGGTGCGCAACTGGCGGGTAAGACGCTCTAATTCACTCTTACCCGCGCGGCCAGTGGGCATGTCCGTCGGCGGCAGTTGCACGAAATAGAGGCGGAAGGTGTAGTCTTTCTCCCCGTGCCGCACCGCGATCTCCCCGCTCTGGCGGTCGTCTTTGTCGATCCACTTGACGCCTTCAAGTTTTTCAAACTGGCGTCCGCGGTCTGCCTCTGCGACCCTTTTTGGATCATCGTCGTCTACGGCCTGGAGCTCTGCCCAAGTGCCGAGTGGCGCTAGTTCGAGCCGGTTGAGGTTCATCAGTGCGCCGCTGCCTGCCTTTTTGGTAAAGCTGAGTTTCACCGTGCCGGTGAGTTCGTCGACAACGCATTCACCGATCAGGGTGCTGCGCAGTTTCTTCCAGTTGCCCTTGTCGGCTGGGGTTGGCTTGATCTTCCCGGAGAGCTTCTGGTCTTCTCCGAGGGCAACTTCGAACTCGCCACCGCCATCGCTGCCGCAACCGAATTGGCAGAGCAACTCGTAGCGGCCGGCGGTGATCCCTGCGGGCAGATTCCAGGTCGCGGATGATCCCTTTTCGGAGAGAACGATGATGGCGCGCTGCGGGTGGCTCTCGGCCGCGCCTTCGAGCTTCGCATCTGCAGCGATGAGGGGGACTTTTTTGACAGGGATGCTGATCTCGCCTGGCAGCGGATCACTCGCGAGCATCGTTCTCACTCGCTGCTGCTCACTCCGGTAGAGGAGTGCTTCGGCAAATTTCTGTCCGCGAGTGAGTTCGTCGGTGCGCTTGGTCAATGCTTCGAGCCATTTCGTTCCAAGGTCTTTGCGGATCTCAATCAGCTCGTCGCGGTAGCTCGCCTCCAACTGCTCGATTTCTGGATCCGTGATTTCTTGGGCGGACGCGTTGGCTGCAAAGATGGCGATAGCCAGACAGGGCGCGAGTAAGGGCAGCACTGTCTTTTTGGGATTGATTCGATCACTAGCCATCTACTCTGATTCGGGTTGGGGTTGATAGATGAGGCTCGGATCTAGTGAGAGCGCCTTGGCTGCTTCGAACTCCTTCTGGATCTCCGCGGCTTCCCCGGGCGGGCTGGCTTCTAGTAAGCTGCGCAGCTGGTTACCATAGCCGGCGATGATCGGCTTCGTCTCGTCGTAGATCAATCGAAGGAAACGCTCGTGCAGGGCCTCGAGTTCGACTGATGATTTCTCGACGGCCTCTTCTTCGGCGGTGACGTCCAAATCGGGAACCAACTTCATCCCGTGCAAATGCATCAACCCGCCCGGTTCGGACTTGGAGATCGAGAGCACTAGTTTGAGGAGGCTGCCCGAGACCTTGAGCTTGCCGATGTTGCGGGTGATCGGTTTGTCCCAGCCACCGGTCGACTCGACGTTTCGACTGAGCGGTTCGCTGGCTCCGGTATTGAGTCCGGTTGCCTCCACCAGAGTGAAAGCCCCTCCTGTTGCGATCGTTTCGCCGTCAGAATCCTTTTTTGGTTCTCCGCAGGAATAGGTGACGATGACACGGTAGCTTACCGGCTTCATGCTACTGAGATCCCAGGTGATCTGCTGGCTGGTTTTCGACAAGCCGATCAGCTTTTGGTTTTTGGAGTCGAGCTTTATACCACTGCCCGACCGGGTTCCTGAGGCGATGTCGACGATGACCTCGTCCTTGCGGCTGGTGCCGTCGATGTTCTGAGAAGCGGCTGTCGAGGCTTCGGCCAACAAACGTACACGGCGGTCGCGGGCACGGATGGCGCCGAGGTAGTCACCTCGCTGCGAGCGCGCGCGCATCAGTGCCTCTAACCCGGAGGCGAAGGTCTGGCTGGCGGGGATCGAGCGCGTCGCCATCGCTTTCTCGAAGGTCTCGCGAAAGTCGGCGAGCCTATCTGGCGGCTGGGTGTCGTCGCCTTCTTGGGCGAAGCCTGCCTGCAGTGAGCCAAAGATAGCTAGGGCGGTGATGGCGGTGATCAATTTCACAGGATTAATCTTGCTTGGCTGAGATTAAACTGACCGAGTGGATGATCAATTTCGATCCTTCCCCATCTCCCTTGCTGCCGTCGTGGACGATTGAGAATGCGGTCGACTGCTCGGTAATCTTGAGCGTGCCGACGACCAGCGACGATCGTTTTCCTGCGGTGGCTGGCAGTTCACCACTCAGTCGGAAAAAACTTTCCTGCACCTGAACTTTGGCGTCTTCGGCGGCGGTGTAGATCACGATGATCTCATAGCCACCAGGTTCAAATTCGCCCAGCTGCCAACTGGCGGTGGCACCGTTGAGGGAGAGGCTCAGGCCATCGCCATCGAACGCGCCGCCGTCTGAAATACTCGCTGCGGTGTCCGTGAAATCGATCGACGCCCGGGTAGCTGAAGCTGCTTCATCCACCGAATCGTTATTGCTGTCGGCTTTTTCAGCGACTGCTTTGACCCCATCGGCAAGGAACTTCTCCAGGGCCAATCGTTCGTCTCTCGTCTCGATCGCGGCTTCGAATTTACCATCCGCAGCGTACTTACGCTCGAGCTTGAGGAGTTCGGAGACGTACTGTGCGCCACTCGGGGATATCGCCAGGTACATTTCCCCAACGAACTCGGCCTTGATCTCCGCAATGGATCGCTTGGCCTCTGCCTCGCCCTCCTGGGCTCCGAGCGTCGCGACCATCCCGGAGAGGACAATAGCTAGCAGGCTGGGACGTGTTAGGAGGGGCATACTAGAGCCTATCGGCAGCCTGCTTTCTCGCAAATCGAAAACGTTAATTTTGACGACTATGGCTAGGAACGGTCTGAGAAAACGCCTTCGATCTC
>JBLHKE010000645.1:0-4670 GCA_047619485.1 Verrucomicrobiales bacterium
CATCCGGCGGATCCCGAACAGCAGATCTGGCTTGGGCTTCTTTTCTCCGCGGGTGTCACCGAGCTTGGCGCGCGAGAGCGACAGGGGGAATATCATGATCGCGCTGAGCAAGAACGTTGCGGCATCAATGAGAAAGTTGCCGCGAAATCCAAAATTGGCGATCAGCAGGGCGGCGAGTGCTGGGCCGAAAATCTGTGAGAGGTCGTAGGCTACGGTTCCGGCCGCGAGCGCTTTCGGATAGGCTTTCTCCCCAGTGATACCGGGGATGATCGATTTGTAGATAGGCGTGAACAGCGCTGCCCCGAGGTTGAGGAATACCGCAAGCACATAGATTTGCCAGACGGCGGTGACGAAGAAAAACCCGATGACGACCGCGACGCGCAGCAAATCGGCTGCGATCAGGGTCGCCTTGCGCCCAAAAATGTCCGCGACGCGTCCCGAGAGCGGTGCGCAGAACACCAGGATGATGATGCGGATGGTCAGGCTGATCCCGACGACCTCAGTGACATCGGCGCCGACGAGCTCACGTGCGAGCAGCCCGAGGGCGATGGAGCCGATGGCCGAACCGACTAGGCTGACGACGTGGGCGCTGAAGAGGGTGGCAAAAGTCCGGTTAGACCAGGGTGATGTAGAGGCGTTGGCGGGATCAGGCACGTCGATATTCTGGTGGGGGAGAGACGTTGACTCAACTGGTTTCCGAACCGCAGCCTACGTTACGATTGCGCCGCCAACCACGCTGCTCTGTAGCACTCATTGGTTTGAATTGCTGATCTGGGAGTGAGTCAGCTAATCTGAAGGTGATGAAATAAGTTCCACCCTCCTGGCACACACACAGTGCTTGAATGAAAGCTAGGCGCGGATCTGATCGACCGGGCGGCGTTCGCGCTTCTCGGGGCCGAGGCCTTTCTGGCTGCCCATCGCTGTGAGCATCGTGTTGTAGACATCGAGTCCCTCGGCGCCGACGTTCATGATCTGGCCGGTTTTGAAGCGCTGGTTCGCGCCGGTGATCGCGTGGAAGACGCCGCTCAGCTCGCGCTTCACATCGTTGTGGCGCCCGTCGCCGCTCTCGGTTGAAATGGTGATCAATGCGTTGTCGAGGATGGTCTTGCCGTTCGGGTCACGACTGTCATTCTCATCGAGTTTCCCGAGGAAGTAGGCGAGCTCGCGCATCTTCATATGGGCGTGCGCGCGCAGTTGCTCGTTGCTATTCTTCTCGTTGAACTTGTGCCAGTATTCGTGGCTGCAGCCTTTGTCACCAGAGGCGTTGAGGTGCTTGCTGTCATTGAATACAAAGCGCTTCTCGCCATTGAAAACATAATCGCCGGTGAGGCGGATGCGTTCGCCGGCGGCGAGGAAGGTGAGCGATCCGAAGCGGGCTCGGTCGGTCTGGATCGCCAGTGCGTAGAGGTCGGCCATCAGGCGCCACTCGGTGGTGAGTTCATCCAGCGTGATGTCGATCCCCATGCCTCCGGGATCGGCCTGTCCACCGTGGGCGATTGCCGAGCGGGGAGGCAACTCCGGTGCGCCCGGCAGTTTTTTCTTCAGGCCGTAGGCGCGCTGTTCGAACTCGCGGATGCGATCGAGGTGGTCGGCGATGCGCGATTTCGAGGCTGCGCCAAGCGGTGAGTTGTTGCCGGTGTAGTGTTTGTACTGATCGACCACCGAATCGAGAACACTGCGCTTGATGCGCTGCTCGCGGGCGGAATCACCCTCGCCCTCGCCGCCGATGGTACCGAAGACGCGCTCGAACAGACCGCGCGGGGTCTCTTGCATCGTCGCCGCGACCGTGCCGTCGGCATTGTAGCTGTGGACGTAGCGGCTGATGCGGCTACGGCGGAAAAAAGTGCCACCGACGAGGGTCGGCACCATGCCGGCCGGCAGGCCGTCGGGGTGGTGGTGACGGCGGATGACCTGATCGATGGACGCGCCACCCGATTTGGCTTCGCCATCCGGTGGGGTGGCGGTGAAGGCGCCGGAAGCTCCATCGAAGTGGGCGTTGATACCTGACTGGTCGCAGCGCACCTGGTCGACCTCGCGCATGATGAGCAGTTTGTCGCTGAGCGGCTTGAGGGGTTCGAGCACGCCTTCGAATCCTTCCTTCTGGAGCGGGGCAGGCACGCCGAGGCCAAAGAACAGGTTGAAGGCTCGCACCGGGACGACCTTCTGCGCCGCGGCGGCACGTGCGCCAGTGGCGAGCATTTCTTCGAGGAGCGGGAGGCCGATGGCGATACCCCCGAGACCTTTGAGGAGCGTGCGGCGGTGGAGCGGTTTGCTTTTCATTGGGCGGATAGGTTCGGGTTATGGCTGGACGAATTTGGAGGTGATGATGGCACGGATCAAACTCTGGTAGGTGCCACCGTCCTTCTGGGATTGTTGATGGATTTTCTCAACTGTGGAGCGGTCGGCAGGGGTGAGCGGCCGGCCGAGAGCAAACTGGGTCACCTTGCGGGTGATGGTCTGCGCGACGCGATCACTTTTGGCCAACAGATCCATCAGCTCGGCAGCGTCCTTGTAGCTGGTGGGCTCCGGCTCGCCGGGGAATAGGATCTCGCCGTCCTCGCGCAGCGCGTTGCCGTGTTCGTCGCGCTCGCTGAAGGCACCGATACCGTTGTATTTTTCCAACCCGAAGGCGAGTGGTTCGAATTTCTTGTGACAGCCTCCGCAGGACTTGCTCTTGATACGATCGAGCGCCACCGAGCGGTGGGTGACGCCGGGCTTGGAAGGAACCGGGGTGGTGTCGGTCCCCGGTGGCGGATCTTTTACAGTTCCGCGCAGGACATCGTGCAGGACGAACAGCCCGCGGGTGACCATCGATGCGTCGTCGCCGCCGACCGTCAAGATGCTCCCCTGGGTCAGCAGGCCACCGCGCGACGGAGCTTTGGATAGATCGTAGCGGGCGAAGCTGTCGTGGGTGGAAACCGGACTCAGCCCGTAGTGTTCGGCGAGCACGGGTGTGGCGAAAGTCAGCTGCGCGTTGAACAGATCGGTGAGTGGTCGCTGTTGTTTCCAGACGATCTCACGGAAATAGGCGAGGGTCTCGTTGCGCATGTCGATCGCGAGGCGCGGGTCCCAGTTGGGGAATCTCTCCGCGCTCGGGTTGAGATGCTTGAGACGATCGAGAAACAGCCAGTCGCTGGCGAACTGTAGCGAGCGATCGATGGCGCGCGGGTCAGCGAGCATGCGGTCGACCTCCTTTCCGATCTGTCCTTTCTCCGCAGCGCGATTGAGGGCTTCATCCGGTGGAGCCCCCCAAGTAATGTAGCTGATCCGCGCGGCGATCTCATACTGGCTAAGGCTGCCGTTTTGATCCTCCATGTGGTAGATGAAGCGTGGCGATTGCAGCATGGCTTCGACGATGTAGCTAACGGCCTCATCGAAGCCGCCACCGGCTCCAGCGACGGTGGTCGAGATGCCGCGGAAGGCGTCGAGTTCGTGCCCTTCGAGCGGTGCGCGCAACATCCATTTGCCCATCGAGTTGATGTGGGCGCGCATCGGTTTGTCGGTGAGGCTGCGATTTGCGGAGAAGCGTTTGGCGAATTTTGCCACGTCGATGCGATCGACGATGATCGAGGCGAGGCGCGCGTAGGCATCGATGTGTTTGAGGTCGATGTTGAGGTTGTAGGCGGTGTTGCTGAAGCCATCGGCGCGCATGTCGGGAGGGAGCAAATCCCGCGCCTCGACAGAGATGTCGACGCCGGTCGCGCTTAGGACGGTTGCAATGTACTCGGGGAGGGTCAGCCGGCGGATGAAATTCTGTGCGGTCTGCGTCTTGTGGACGTAGTCGGCCGGGTCGATGAAGTCGCCCGGCCAGGCTGCGCCGCTGTCGATCCATTGGCGCAGCGCTTGCTTTTCCTGTTTCGAGAGTGGTGGTCGATCCTCGGGCATCTCATCGGAAGCGACCGTTTGCCAGAGCAGGCTGTCGGCGGACTTGCCTGGGATGATGGGGGTTCCCTCCTTGCCGCCAGCGAAAGCGGTGATCTGGTGTGACAGATCGAGCTTCCCCTTGCGTGCCGCGGAATCGTGGCACTCCAGGCAATGGTTGGCGAAGATCGCAGCCACTTTGGTTTCGAACAATTCTGCGCTGACATCTTTTTTCTCCACGACAGGTGCCCCGGCGCCGTGACCCTCCTTGAGGTTTTGGCTGACCTCGCTCTGCGAGAGCGCCCGATCATAGATCGCGACGAGGTAGAAGGTGCCGAGCCAAGGTCGATCGTTGCTGAGTTCGTTGGCGAGCGCGAGTTTCATCGAGCTGTCCCAATTGTTCGGGGTGCCTGCGATATTTTTCTCGGTGACCTTCTTGCCATCGATGTAGAAAATGGCGCGCCCGCCGGTCTCGCGGGTGTAGACGACGTGGCTTGGTTGCATCTTCACGCTGCGGCTCGCGGAGGGGATCGATGGGAGACCGTTGTTGCCGCTCTTGTTGGTGCGGAAACGTGAATCGTATTTGTGACTTTCTTGTCCGATGGTGAAATTGCGATTGCTCGAGTCGCTCGAGACGGTCACGAGTCGTGCGGGGCCCGCTTGCTGAGTGTTCGCGGGGTGAATCCATGCCTCGACGGTGATTTCTCCTGATCGCTTGATCGCGCCATTGATTTTCGTGGCGGCTCTGTCGGAGCAGATGATGGTGGGCGAGTGAACTTCCAGCGAACCCGCGCTGCGACGGATGTTCT
>JBLHKE010000646.1:0-4659 GCA_047619485.1 Verrucomicrobiales bacterium
AGAGAAAATTCCCGCTGGCGAGGCGATAAACGCTAAGCTATCTGGTGATAGTGGGCGCTTTAGCAACGAAGACAGCGGGGATTTTATCAAGCTCCAGCCCGCATGAGGTTTTCGGAGGTGCCCTTAACTTAAACTCCCCAACACCTCCACACCACGCCGACATTTCCCTTGTCTCAACCAACCGATCGACCGTTCTTCTCCCCATGCGATTTCCTTCTCTATTAATCTTTTCGATCTTTTTCAGTATTGCGGCTGCCCAAGCCGCCGACAAAAAAGTCCTGTGCTTCGTCGGTCACAAGACCAGTCACGGTTTCGGCAATCACGAGTACCACGCCGGCAACCACCTCATTGGCGAGTGGCTGGAAAAAGCCTACCCGGGGCAGATCGAATCCCGCTATTCGGTCAACTGGCCAGAGAACGAGGAAGCGTTCTTCAAGGACGCCGACTCGGTGGTCTTCTTCTGCACCGGCGGCGGTAGGCACCTAGTAAACGGCCACGTCGAGAACTTCGACAAGGTCATGCGCACCGGCGCTGGACTCGCCTGCCTCCACTACGGGGTCGAGGTGCCGATTGGACCCAGTGCCAAGGGCATGCTGAACTGGATGGGCGGCTACTTCGAAGCCAACTGGTCAGTCAACCCTCACTGGATCGCGGAGTTCAAAATCTTCCCAGATCACGAGGCTGCCAATGGCGTGAAAGAGTTCAAGATGGACGATGAGTGGTATTTTCACATGCGCTTCCGCGAGGGGCTCAAAGGCGTTACCCCGATCCTCAGCGCCATCGCGCCACAGGAGACGATGAAGCGCGGCGACGGCCCGCACTCTGGCAACCCGACCGTGCGCAAAGCAGTCGCAGCGAAGGATCCGCAGCATGTCGCGTGGGTCTACCAGCGTGACAAAGATTACAACGAGGGTCGTGGCTTCGGCTTCACCGGGCTCCACTACCACTGGAACTGGATAGACGACAGCTTCCGCAAGTCGGTGCTCAACGGCGTCGCCTACACGCTCAAACTCCCGATCCCCGACGGCGGAGTCGAGTCGAGTCGACCGACCAAAGAGGAACTGGAGGCCAACGCCCTCGAACACGGCGGCGAGCAAGGTCGCAATGCAAAAAAGAAGAAGCGCCCGAAAAAACAACCCGCCCCAGCAGCCAAGTAGACCCACCCGCTCAGCTGCCGGGAAAATTCCCTCCACGAAACGAACCGCCGCTGCCCGACCCGCAGGCAATTATTGATGACGTGAAGATGCAATCCGAACGTCTCTAACCGCCGGCGCAGTTTTCTTTGGGTAAAAATGCGCCACAATGACATTTGTTCGTGAACACAAATGGACACGTCGCTCAGCCCATCACTCACAGCCATTTCGATCATCGGCATTTTGATTGCGCTGGCGCTTCTGGTTGTTGCCTTCCGGTTGCAGCACTGGAAACGCATCGTTCTGACGGTCACTAGCCTGTTGATTCTTGCTACTTCCGCCTTATTGGCGACGCCCATCAACCCTTGGCTAATAGACACTCGATATCGCACCTACCGGAGTTTTTACCGTGACATTGAGATCGGCATGAATCGGGCGGAAGTGTTAAATTTGATCGATCGGCATTATCCCGACAGCGCCCCGACGTGATGGATGACACGAGTGAACGATTTGGCTTTTTTATGAACCCAGAACACTCGAAGGATCCAAACTGCGAAGGGATTTTTCTTTCCCTCCACAAAGGCACGGTGGCAAAGAAGGTTTACTCGGCAGATTAGTAGTCGCCCCTGACCTATTGAGTTCCCAACCGGGCATTGCACAGCTTCCAGTGTCAATATTGAAGATGATGTCTAAAATAGTGTCTGACACTTGGCGGTCTTCTCTTTGAAATAAAAATCGTGAACTAAAGAGCTCTTCCCTCGCCCCGGAACCGCGCCAGATACTCGTTTCGCTTGACGACCCTCCCCCCCAGATCAATTTTGTACTGCATGTATGGATGCCCGAGATTCCAGAAGGCAAACCCCTCGTCCCGCAGCCACTCCCCCAGGCGAAACAATTGCAGCTTGCCCACGTTCGCCAAATCTGGATCGCTCCGATCCATAAATCCCGTCAAACTAGTGTAGACCTTGCCTGTCCGTATTCCCATCTCCCCTGCGACCAGCTTCCCTACCCCGTCAAACATCCCCACTGGCAACAACTCGAAACCATCCCACTCCTGCGCTGCCAATTTCCCCAAGAGATCGTGATAACATCCGTCCATCCAGTTATCCGGGTGCGACTTGGCAATGCCTTTTAGCACCTCCCTAAAATCAATCCCCACCCGCAATTCGAACGCTCCATCTTCACAGGCAGCCCTATTCATCCAGCGCCGCATCGATCGCGAGACATGTAGATTCTCCCAGTCCAACACCGCATACGCATGCTGGATCTCCGGCAGTAAAATTCGCACCGGCTCCTCGAAGTCCAACTCGATCGAAGTCGCGATGAACCCTGCCTTGGCCTGCGCGATGTAAAACTCCGTCGACCAATCAATCGTCCAATACAACTCGCGCTCGCTGGCGCAGATCTCCTCCAGCCGCCCCGGCAAAAAGAAGTCGTCTAGGCCGATCCGACCTTCAGTAAAAAACGATTCGTCGACCTCGCCCATCCAAGCTACTCGCCGTCCCCGGTCTCTGCGGATTTCAGATATTCCGCCTTCTCTACTTCACTAAGCACATCCGTAGCACCAACCCATTCAGCGGCCGCCTGAGGCTCATCCTTCATGTAGCGGTTCACCCCGCGGCTCACCTGCTGGGTGCGCATGCCGTCATCAGAGATCTCTGCCGCCCAAGTGATCGCCATCTGCGGATCCTGATCGTAGGTCGTATTCGACATCGAGACGATGCCTTGGTCACGGCTCGGCCCAGCAGGTTGCTCTCCGATCCAAGTCGATGCCGCCTCTGGTTCCGTCGCAGTCCACATCCACATCACCTGTTTCATCCCATCGTTCTTCCCCTCGCCTTCGGGTTGATCACCTAGCCAAGTCGCCGCCGCAGAGGGATCCTGTCGCGCCCAGGGTCCAGCCACCGCACCGACGTGTGCCGCCTTTTCCTCATCCGCCATCTGGTCGAGGTATTCGGCTGCCTTCGCAGGCTCCGCCTGAGCCCAACCACCGAGTGTTTTACTCATCGCCTGGTCCCGCTCGCCGCCCTCTTCTAGACCCTGCACCCACTCCAGTGCTGCCGCCGGCTCCTTCTTCCCCCATGACTCGGCGATGTTGCCGATCAGGTTCGTCCGATCCTTACCTTCCTCCAAGTCCAACGCCATCGCTGAGGCACGCTGCGGATCATCGGAAGCCAGACTTCCCAGCACGCCGTTGTAGGCACCAGCACGCTTCCCCTCAGGGAGCGATTTTGCCCAGGCCAGCGCTGCATCGGGATCATTCTTCGCCCACTCCTTGCTAACGGTCGTCGCCATGAAATCTCCCGCGCGCGGCACCGCCGCGATCAAATTTGTCGGTGCGGTCAACCAGTCGGCCGCCGCCCGCGGATCATCCGCAGCCACCGCCGCCAGCACGCTCATCGAACCGAACGCGCGCTCCATCATCCCGAGCTTCTCCAAGCTCGCGAACGCCGCTTCCGAATCTTCCTCGCCCCAGCGCATCAGCAAAAGATGCCCGGCAAACATTGCCTCCGGGTCAAACTGGTTCGTCGTATTGGCGCGCAACTCCTTGAGCGCCTCCTCGATCTCATGCGTATTGATCCCCTCGACAAACGACATCAGCGCCTGGAATCGATCCCGTGGCCCCGCCTTCGTCATAATGTCTGTGATCGAGTCCACATCCTCGAACCCCTCCGGCATCGCGATCGCCTGCCCATTTTCTGCCTTCTCCGGCTTCGCCACGTCCTCCTTTCCTAACATCGACCCCAACGCACCGTCTGAAGGTGCGTCACCTACAACATCGCCCCCGTCTCCCTTGCCCCCCAAGAGGTGATAGCCACCGCCCCCGAGCACCAGACCGGCAATGAAAATAAACAAAGCTTTAGCATTCATACCAGTACAGTCCCCCGCAAGCGGAGCATTGCAACCAAGGAGCAGGCGCACCCATCTCCTATCAAAGCAACCGCCCACACCGCCACGCTTCAACTTCAGCTCCCCAAGAAATCCAATCTAAACCCGACAGCTTTCCAAACCTCAAACCCTTGCCCATTGCCAGCCCCTACCTCCCCTTCACCCTGGCCAATCCTACGGACGGCGACACCTTCCACTTACCCAACAAGCTGAAACCATCGGTCTACTGGCCAACACCGAAGCAGAGCGCCGCTCTGCCTACTACTCCGACCTTGTCCAACAAATTGATCGCCACAAGAGCATCCTCGAGCGTTTGAACCGCGGATCATCGATCACCGAAGCCGCACGTGAGACGGAAGACACGCTATTGGCAGAAATCGCTGACTGGCCGCATCACCGTATGTTCTAGATGCCGGCTCTTTAGGAGCCTGTCGGACTTACCTGATCCGGCAACAATCGTTTTAGAATTCGCCCAAATCCACCCTCCGCTTTGGCTAATATTCCAATATACTCCTGCATCGGACGGCGGATTATGACTGAATTCTAAAACGTTTTGCTCGAAATCATCTAAGTCCGACAGGCTCCTAGGAGCCTGTCGGACTTACCCGCTCCGGCAAGAATCATTTTAGAATTCGCC
>JBLHKE010000647.1:0-4658 GCA_047619485.1 Verrucomicrobiales bacterium
CGGGTCTCTGTAGATGCTTTCGGTTGCTCGCTACTTCTTCTTCTCCTCTCGGTTCATTGTTTCGGTTTGCGAGCGCCCTCCCCGCTTCTCAGGGCTTTGGCTGGCGCCAAGGAATTTGCTTTTGGCGTGGGGCGCTTGAGGGCGACATTGCAGGAGCAAAGGAGCGGGTGAAACTGGCGAGCGAGCTATGGCCACCGATCCGGCTGGAGATGCTAGACGACCCGGCGCTTTGAGGGGATCTGGTAAGCGGTTCCGTGGTTCAGATGAAGAAGCCGAGAGCTAGCCCGGACTTCTCATACCCAGATTCTGGATGTCTAGTTTTCTTGGTTTGGGTTCGTCAGGTGGTCGCTGTGGCTCCGGGTTCTCGTCGATCGTGTGCCTGTTCTGCTTTTAGACCCCCTCTCGCCCGTTTTTTCTGCTCCGCTGTAGTTTCTGAGCACAGGTAACCCTCCGGACGCTTTCGCCGGGTGCTTCGCTGGAACTTTCCGATCAGCTCAGCGCGGTGCGTGGCTGAAGGTTTGCGTGGGCTTGCGCGGACACGCCCGCCATCGGGCAGGCGCTGCACAGCCGGATGTAGACCCGGCGCACACTAAGCTTCAGCTGCGCCGCGATCTTGAAGAGCTTGAGTCGGATCTGCCCGACACTCGACGTCGCCAGCCGGGTGCCTGCGAGCGCACTAACATATATGCGAAAGTGGAGAACCAGAGCCGCAGTTGGTTGCTCGCCATCTTGCTCGTCGAGGTGCGGTCGGCGAACATGTCCATCTGTTGTTCTTTGATCCGGTTCTCCATGTCGCCGCGCGCGCAGTAGTAGTCTTCGTAGATCTGCTGCCCGCCTTGGAAGGCGGCGGTTTCTCTCGCCCACTCTTCCTCGCCGGTGATATCGGTGACGATGAAGCGCGGATTGACTTTCCCCTTCGTGATCGCGGCTTTGCCGACCACTCGCCGCTCACAGCTCCAGCTCTTCTGCGTCCGATAGCGCAGCTCGGCATAGGCTTTGTACTCGAGCTCGCCGGGGAGCTGGGGCTGTTTCTGTTTCTTCTCTCGGGCTTCGAGGACAAGCTGTTCGTAGGCGTCTTTGCCGAGTTCCTCGTGGAGGTAGGTTTCGTAGTGGGGGCCAGGCGTTCTTTGAGCACGGCGTTCTTGGCGAGGCCGATGACGTAGTGGACCCAGCGCTGTTTTTCGATCCATGTTAGGATGGCGTCGCGGCAGAACCCACTGTCGGCGCGCACGATGATCGTCACCTTTTTGCCGAAGCGCCCCCTGATCTTTGCGACGATGTGCTGGAGGGCTTTGAGGATTCCTTTGGCGGCGTCGATGTTGGCCTCGCGCAGCTCGGCCCACAGGGGGACGTCGCCGCAGAAGCAGTAGAGCGGCAGGTAGCAGTAGCTCTTGTAGTAGCCGTGGAAGAAGCGGCCTTCCTGGCCGCCGTGGATCGGGTCGTCGGTGGCGTCGAAGTCGAGGGTGATGACGCGGCTCCGGCGCGGGATGCACCTGACGCCCTCGTCTATGAGGAAGTCGCGGATGCGCCCGGGGTGGGGCTCGATCTTCTTGGTCTTGCTCAGGCCGTTGGAGCCGAGTTCGAGGCGGTTGAGGGTGCTTTTCCCGGCGAGGGCCTTGCCGCGATCCACCTTGCTGCGCTCTTCGCCGAGGAGGTCGGCCTTGTTGCAGCTCAGCGCGAGAACCGGGTCGAGCCGGAGCTTGTCGTGGTCGTTGATGTCTTCGTAGCCGAGGGCGATCGCGTGGATGCGCTGGGCTAGCAGGTGCCCGAGTTCGTGTTCGACGAGTGGCGTGCAGCGGTGGTCGCTGAAGCACGCCGCGAGCGAGCTGGTGAAGCGCCGCTTGCTGTCGATCTCGCGCAGCAGCACGCTGCCGCCGTCGCTGGAGAGGTAGCCTCCGGAGAAATCGACCTCGACCCTGCGGTTTTCAAGGGCTTGAAATGAGAAGGTTTGTTGGTTACAGGGTGTCGGGGCTTGGGTGGCTTCCATCGTTGGTCTTTGTGTCTGCAAACCAAAGATTTAACACTTCTTGGGAGCCCTCAAGCCCTTCTTGTATGAGATTTCCGGGCTAGCAGAAAGACCAGAGCAGCAAGCAGGAAGAGATACCAGATGACCATAAGGGGCGTTTTCACTCTTCCACTTCTGGCGCTGTGATCGACGGTGAGCCGTCCGGCGGAGGTGATCCTGGGCGAGATACCAGTCGGCAGCGCGCGCCATCATCTCCAGTTTCTCCTCAACGCGGGTGGTGATGCACTAGCTGCGAATGTCCTCGATGATGCTGGGGAGCGATTCCGTCCACGTTGGCGAGGGAGGCTCTCGGCAATCGTCTTCCATCCCGTTATCCTGCACACAAAGACTAAAAAAACAAGCCAAGTAAGCCCACCCCCCCCTTGCGACCCGTTCCATTCGTAGGGGAACTAACTGGGAACCAGTCCCCTGCCCCATTTCCCGAGATTCTCGTAACTCGTTAAGAGAGATGGTAGCAGGAGGGAGATTTGAACTCCCGACCTTAGGCTTATGAGTCCTCTGCTCTACCCCTGAGCTATCCTGCCACATCTCTTTAGCGACTTATGATGAACGACTTAGCTAAACCAAGCGCGCTCCACATTCGCCGCAGAATCTATAACATTCCATTCACAAACGTAAAGCGAAAATCCCCGAGTTTTCAAGGATTTCCCATGATGGTTCCCTTTCGCCATGCCGAAGGAGTCATTCCTGTCTGCTGCTTGAACCAGCGGGCAAAGTAGTTGTTGTCGAGCATCCCGACCTGCTCTGCGACCTGGCTGATGCTCAGTTCCCGGTCGCGCAGTGATCGCTGTGCCTGTTCTAGGCGCATCTTCCCCTGGAGCTGGCCAAGCGTTAGCCCGCACTCGGCTTTCAAGAGGCGGTTCAGGTAGTCCTGTTGATAACCCATTCGTTCGGCCATCTCTCGCAGGCTCTCCTCACTGTCATACGCAGCGGTAAGGGCGCGTTCGACCTTCCGCGTGATGGTCTTGCGCTGGGCAGGAACACGTTTCGCTCCAGCCCAACCAAAGGCTGCCATGACTGGGTCTAACACATCCAGAATCACCGCACCGAGCTGCAATACGATCGCGCCCGAGTCTGCCTCCCTGCGGGCGAACAATCCTGACACCCGACCGCGAATCTGAGTGAGTTCGGCGGCGTTAAGCTGGGCAATCGAACTTCCCACCGGTCGCGCCTCGTCCAGCTGCAAGTCCAGCACCAAGCAGAGTGGTCGACGAGCCCTGCCGCGTTCGAAGGCATGCCACTGTCCCGGAGCGACGTAGATCACTGTTCCGGCCCGCGCCGCCATGCGTTCGCCTTCGATCTCCTGCCATCCCGCCCCGCTGAGGTAGATCAAAATTTGTCCGTGAGCGTCATGACTGTGTGGCTCAGGCTTGGCCTCCGGGTTGTGACTGTTCAAGCGCAGGCAGTTCACCCGCAAACCAGCAACCCGCAGATCGATGTCTTCAAACAGGAGCGGTCGGTAGTTCTTCATCACGTAATAGGACAAAAACTAAAGTCGATATTTTGCTATTAATCCAACGACTTCTTCTATCTGTTCGTCTCCGCGAGACGTAGGATCGGGCATGCCTGATTCTCCACCCGTCGTCTTAGTTACCGGAGCCAGCCGTGGCCTAGGTCGTGGCATCGCCGAACGCCTTGCAGCCGACGGAATGAGCGTAGGCATTCACTATGCGGGCAATCTCGCTGCTGCCGAAACAGCCAAAGCCGCCTGTGAAGCGGTCGCCGTTTCCAGTGAGCAGACCTTCCCACTCATCCAGGCCGACATCGGGGACTCTGCCCAACGCGATGGTTTGATCCCTGCCACGCTTGAGGCATTTGGCCATCTCGACGCGCTGGTCAGCAACGCCGGGATCACCTCGATCGGCCGCAACGACATTCTCGAGGCGAATGAGGACAGCTGGGACACGGTGATGGGCATCAATCTCAAAGCCCCCTTCTTCCTCGCCCGAGATGCGGCCAATTATTTCTGCGAGAACGCCGACAAGGCGCGCCTGTCGACCGGTTACAAACTCGCCTTCATCTCTTCGATCTCGGCGACCACGGCATCGACCAATCGTGGTGACTACTGCGTCTCGAAGGCGGCGATCGGCATGGTGAATCAGCTGTGGGCACTTCGACTAGCAGAACACCAAGTGCAGACAATCGAATTCCGTCCCGGCATCATGGCCACCGACATGACCGCTGCGGTGAAGGATAAATACGACGGGCTGATCAAGGCCGGACTCGTCCCGCAAAAACGCTGGGGCACGCCTGAAGATCTCGGGATTGCGGTGCGCGGCTATCTGAACGGCAACCTCCCCTTCTCGACCGGCGAAACCATCTATCTCGACGGCGGACTGCATCATTCATCATTGTAACAAGACCAACCATGCTTCAAATCGACCACCAGCTCACCCCAGCCGACCTCGCTCCCCAGCTCGCCAGGTTCTGGGAACTCTCAGGGAAGAAAATCCGCCTGATCGACGCCGAATACGATCATTCGAACGGTTCGCCGGTGTTTACCGCTGCGGGTAAGTACACCACCCGGGGTTGGACCGAGTGGACGCAGGGGTTCGAGTTCGGATCCGCCGCGCTGCAGTTTGATGCGACGTCCGACGACTGGCACCTGCGATATGCGCGCGACAACACCTTG
>JBLHKE010000648.1:0-4617 GCA_047619485.1 Verrucomicrobiales bacterium
GGAGAAAACACAGGCCATGCGCAAACCGGGCTGCTGTTTCGAACGCAGCCTAAAGGCTACGCCACATGGCTTCGTCCTTCTTAAGAGCCTATTGGTCACCGCCCCCGGCTTCCACAAACGGCTTTCTAAAAGAGGCTAGGAGTCTGTCGGACTTAGAGGATTCGAGCAAAACGTTTTAGAATTCCGATCCAGATCCGTTTGCTGGGAAGGATTTAAATGGATTTAATGACGATTCAGCGGGCGGATCTGGGCGAATTCTAAAATGATTCTTGCCGGAGCGGGTAAGTCCGACAGGCTCCTAGGCAATGGAGATGCCAACTCTCGTTGCCGTGCAACACAGACGCCACACCAACCTTGTAGTCTAGCTCTGTCGGCAGCTACGTCGGAAGCAGGTGAAGCCGATCGCTGCGACACCCGTGAGTGCGCCGAACTGCTCTGGCACCGAGCTCGGCATCAACGCGGCATTCTGGTAGAAGTCGAGCCCGACTGTGGTGAAGGTCGCGTCCTCCTGATCGTCATTGCCATTCCACTAGGGGAGGTCTCCGATGGTGGTGGTATTGCTCGTGGCCAAGTCCAAATTGGTCACGACGCTGCCGAAATGGCCGCCAGAAAGCAGCCGGTCAGGGCTAGGAGTCCTGCCGGGATGGGGAGGTGCCCTATATTATCTAGATCTAACAAGCGATTGCGCTGGATGGGCTTTCTCTTGCAGCAAGGGTGGGCAGCGGTGGATGATGCCTTCAGCCCTATGAAACCTTTCATCCTTCTAGCCCTCCTGTTGCCCCTCTCGTTTTGCCCCAATGCGCTGGGGGCGGACGAGAAGCGCAATGTCTTGTTCATCCCGGTCGACGATCTGAACCACTGGGTGGGCCATTTGGGGCGCAACCCGCAGACGGTCACGCCGAACATCGATCGTCTGGCGGCGCGTGGCGTTTCGTTTTCCAAGGCCTATTGTGCTGCGCCTGCTTGCAATCCATCGCGGGCGGCGCTGATGTCGGGTCGGAGTCCGTCGACGACTGGTATTTATAAAAATGGCGATGCTTGGAAGGGGAAGATCCCGCCCGCCGAGACGCTCAATGTCCACTTGCGTGATCACGGCTATCACACGGCAGCCAGTGGCAAAATTTATCATGGCGGCGTCGGGCGAGCCGAGGATTGGGATCTCATACACCAGAGGCCGAGAAGCTTGCCGAAAGCGAAAGCGGTCAAGTCTGGCGGCGTGGGTAAACTCAGCTACGCGCAGCTCGACGGCGATGACGAAATCATGCCCGACTACCATGTCGTGGACTTCGCCATCGATCAGCTCAAGGGATCGCACGACGAAAAACCATTCTTCCTCGCCTGTGGGATTTTCCGACCGCACCTCGCCTGGGACGTGCCGAAGAAATATTTCGACATGCACCCACTGGAGAAGATCGAGCTGCCGCCGCACCGGGCGGATGACCTTGATGACATTCCGCCAGCGGGTGTGAAGATGGCGACCGGCAACGGTGATCACCGCAAGGTGACGGCGGACGATCCGGAGAAGCTCTGGAAGGAACTCGTGCAAGCGTACCTCGCCAGTGTCAGTTTCGCGGATGCGCAACTCGGTCGACTGTTAGATGCGCTCGACGCTAGCCAGCATCGGGACAACACCATCATCGTGCTGTGGGGCGATCATGGTTGGTCGCTCGGGGAGAAGAGCCACTGGCGGAAGTTTGCGCTGTGGGAGGAGCCGACGCGGGCGCCGCTGATCTGGGTCGCGCCCGGGGTGACGCCGGAGGGGGGGATCTGCGCAGTGCCAGTCGATTTCTTGAACATCTACCCGACGCTGTGTGATCTGCTTGGGGTGGAGACGCCGGAGCACTGTGAGGGGCGGAGTTTACGACCGCTTCTCACTGATCCCGAAGCAGAGCTGCTTTCAGATACCCCGAAAGTGCGCGAACTATTTGGCTGGAAGCGTCCGGCTCTGACCACCCACGGCCGGGGAAATCACGCGGTGCGCTTGCGCGATTGGCGTTACATTCACTACGCCGATGGCAGTGAGGAACTCTACGATCACCAAGTAGATCCGCTCGAACACACGAATCTCGCGAGCAGTGCCGAGCACGAAAAGGTGATCGCGGAATTGAAGGCGTATCTGCCACAAGACGAAGCACCCGAGCCCAAGACGAATCAGGCAAACAGCAAGCCAACTACCTGGAGTGAGCGCGTCGCCAAACAACTTCCGGCTGAAGAGAACGCGGCGCAATTGTTCGATGGCAAGACCTTGGACGGTTGGGATGGGGCGGAGGAATACTGGTCGGTGGATGAGAAGAACGGATGGATCATGGGCAAGAACAGCAAGCCTGTGGCGAGCAGCACTTACCTGTTTAGTGAGAAGAGCTACCGTGAGTTCCGCCTCATCCTCGAGGTGAAACAAGTGGTCTCTGCCGAGCACAGCACGATGCATTCGGCGATCGCTGCCCTTGGCGAACGCTTTACGGACAAGGGCGGGAACGAACACGGCTTCAAGGGGCCGCTGCTGATGTTCTGTCACGACTGGGGGATCTGGGACGCCTACCGGCGCAATCGGATCGAGCCGAAAGAGCAGCGTGGCACGCTGAAGATCGAAAACGAAAACGTCGGCAAGTGGAACCGGATCGAGATTTTGGTCAAGGGCAACCGCGTCCGCTTTGTCGCCAATGGCAAGCTGGTGTTTGATTTTACTGACCAGCCAGAGATGCTCACGGAGTCACCGATCGGTTTGCAGTTGCATGCCAATGGCAAACAGCAGGAGTTTCGTTTCAGGGGACTGTGGTTGAGTGAGGCGCCTGGGGATGCGTTGGTGACGTTGGCTGAGTGATTGACTCTCACAATGGGTTCGGAACCCCGTTCTACGGATTGTGCTAGTGATTCCAAAATGGTGGCGCTGTTGTAATCGACGTTTGCCCGATTCCTTAGGCGCTCCAGTCTCCCGTGAAGTGGTGTGGTTGGAGGAGGCGAATGCATTCGTCGAGCGCGAAAATATGCCTAGTGATGTGAGGGAGTTCCTGGCCTCTATGGCGCGGGGTGGAATAGGGTTTTGATGGCTTGAGTGGTCGTCGCTAGGGAGGGCTACTCATGGCAATGCCCATTGGGAAGATCTAGCGCTGTGCTGCAGAAACGCAGGCGACGAAACTGTCGCCTAGACGCGTCCGTTCTAGGTAGCAATTTCTCCCGGCCTTGGTTTAGTGGCGGATGCGCAAAACGAAAATCATCTGCACCCTGGGACCAGCGACCGAGAGCGAAGAACAACTGGCGGCGCTGATCGCGGCAGGGGCGAACGTTTTCCGCCTCAACATGTCACACGCTAGGGTCGATTGGGTGCGGCGGATGACGGTGCGCATCCGCGAGCAGGCGGCAGCCGCTTCGAAGCACGTCGGCATTCTGATGGATCTCCAGGGGCCGTCGATCCGCACTGGTGATCTGCCCGAACCACTAATGCTGGCGAAAGGCGATTCGCTCGAGCTCACGCTCGGCGATGTCGAGGCGACGCAGGCTCTCTCAACCTCGGTGAATTACCCGGGCCTAGACCAGGATTTGTCGGTCGGCGACGAGGTGCTGGTCGACAACGGGGTGATCCACCTCAGGGTGCTCGAGATCGGCGGTGGTCGCATCTCTACGGAGGTGCTGACGCCGGGGAAGATGGGGTCGCGCCGGCACATCAACCTGCCTGGCATCCGCGTGCGCATGCCATCGCTGACGGAGAAGGACCGGCGGAATGTAACGCTCGCCGCCGAACTCCAGTTGGATTTTGTCGCGCTGAGTTTCGTGCGTGAGCGCGAGGCGATCGACGAACTGCGTGCGTTGCTCGAGGGACACGGCTGCAAGGCGCGTGTCGTGGCGAAGATGGAAGACCAGCAGGCGGTGACCAACATCGAGGAGATCGTTACTGCGTCGGACGTGGTGATGGTGGCGCGTGGCGACCTCGGGGTCGAGGTGCACATCGAGGAGATGCCGATCCTGCAGCGCCTGATCGTGAAGAAATGTGTGCAGATCGGCCGGCAGGTGATCGTCGCTACGCAGATGCTCGAGTCGATGATCGAGAACCCGATCCCGACCCGCGCCGAGGTGACCGACGTGGCGAATGCAGTGTTCGAGCAGGCGAGTGCGGTGATGTTGAGCGGTGAGACCAGCATTGGGAAATACCCGGTCGAGTGTGTCGAGAACCTCGACAAAATTGCGCGGCGCACCGAGCGCAGTGGTGGGGTGGGTTTTGCCGGGACGGCGATCCTCAAGACGAACAAACAGAAGACGGTGCGGGCGGCGGTGGTGCTGGCGGATTCGATCCAGGGATCGAAGATCCTGGTGCTGACGAAGCGCGGGGTGCTGGCCAACTACGTCGCCCACCTGCGACCTGAGCACTCACCGATCTTCGCCTTCGCGCCGGATCCGGCCGTGTGCCGACGGCTCGCGTTGAACCGGGGCGTGCTAGCCCTGGACATGGAGTTTGGGGAGGAAGGTGTGCCGATGGTCGACGAGGCGATCCGGCGCTTGAAAGAAGCTGGACTGGTGAAGAAGGGCGATCCCGTCGTCGTGTTGAGCGACGTTCTGAACGGGGAGTTCGTCGTCGATTCCGTCTGGTTGAAGACCCTCGATTGACGCGTTTGCGCGAGGGAT
>JBLHKE010000649.1:0-4616 GCA_047619485.1 Verrucomicrobiales bacterium
CTTTCAAGGCAAGGCTCGTGGAACATCTACAACCAGTATCTCGCCACAGAAGGAATCGAGTTCTTCGATGAGTTTCGCGGTGTCGATCAGGTATTTCAGAGAATCACCTGCCAACCAAATTTTTCCCAACGCCGGTGGGCTGACGCCTACCTCGCAGCCCATGCGCTAAGCTCTGGGAGCCGCATCGTTTCGTTCGACTCAGATTTCACGACTTTTGAAGGGCTGGATTTTCTGAGACTGCAGGGCTAGCCCGTTGGCGTGATGAGAATTATGGTTGAGCCGGGCTTGTTTCCTCTCCATTGTTCCCAGATGAACACCAAAAGACGCGATTTCCTCCGCTCCTCGATCGCCGCCTCTGGCGCACTCTTCCTCCCATCTCAGATCTTCGCCCAAGAGGCAGCCAAGAAAACTCCGCCACTGTTCAAACTCTCAATCGCTGAGTGGTCCTATCACAAGGCGCTATTCGCTAAGAAGATGACCAACCTCGACTTCCCTGCAAAGTGCAAGGAGATGGGCGTCAGCGGGGTTGAATACGTGAACCAATTCTTCAAGGACAAGGCAAAGGACATGGACTACTTGAAGCAGCTTCAAGGGCGCTGCGAGGACAACAAGGTGAAGAGCCTGCTCATCATGATCGACGGTGAAGGCAACCTCGGCGAAAAGGACGAGGCGAAACGCCAGGCGGCCGTCGACAAACACAAGCCATGGGTCGAAGCCGCGAAATTCCTCGGCTGTCACTCGATCCGCGTCAACGCGCGCTCGTCGGGATCGTTCGAGGAGCAGCAGAAACTCGCGACAGACGGACTGCGCCGCCTTTCCGAATTCGCCAAGCCGCTCAAGATGAACGTCATCGTCGAGAACCACGGCGGGCTGTCTTCGAATGGCGAGTGGCTAGCGGGAACGATCAAAGCCGTCGGCCTCGACAACTGCGGCACCCTCCCAGACTTCGGCAACTTCCGTGTCGGCAAGGGCGAGATGTATGATCGCTACAAGGGCACCAAAGAGCTGATGCCATACGCCAAAGGCGTCAGCGCCAAGAGCCACGATTTCGATGAGGACGGCAACGAGACCCACACCGACTACGAGAAGATGATGCGCATCGTGCTCGACGCCGGCTACCGCGGTCACGTCGGCGTCGAATACGAGGGTGGCAAGCTCAGCGAAGAGGAGGGCGTTAAAGCGACGTTGAAACTACTCCGTCGTCTGCGTAAAAAACTCACGCCTGAATACGCGAAAGCAGAAACGAAGTAGTGGCCAAACACGGCACATCTTGACATCCCCCACCCTATCTCTAAGCTAAATTCCAACCACAAAACCAACCTAGAACAGGGGCGCTGGCGTAACAACCGGCTGAGATAGAACCCTTCGAACCTGAATCGGGTAATACCGCCGCAGGGAGTTTCATAAAACGCTCGAAGGCTGCCTCTACCCTAGATAGGCAGCCTCTTTTTTTCACTAATCCAGACCGGCGATTCGCCGCAAAAAGCCACCAAGCCCATGATCGCACCCAAAGACGAACTTCCAGAAGAATCCAAGTCCGAATCCCTATTCCCGGGCAGCAGCCGCGTCTACGTTCAAGGCAAAATCCACCCAGAGGTCAAAGTCGCCATGCGCGAGGTTGGGCTCTCACCAACCAACCACCCGAGTGGCAAGGTCGAGGAAAACCCACCGGTGCGCGTCTATGACACCAGTGGCCCGTGGGGCGATCCTGATTTCGATGGTGACGTCGAAAAAGGTTTGCCTGCGATGCGCCGTGATTGGATTCTCGCACGCGGCGACGTCGAAGAATACGAGGGTCGTGATGTGACGCCAGCGGACAACGGATACCTTTCCGACAAACACGCAGATCGCTACAACGAGAACAAATCAGCAAAGAACAAGCTCACGGAATATCCAGGCCTGAAGCGCAAGCCACTCAAAGCGAAAGACCACCCGGTCACCCAGATGTGGTATGCCCAACAAGGCGTCATCACACCCGAGATGGAATACATCGCCATCCGTGAAAACCTCGGCCGCCAAGAGAAGTACGACGCGATTAAAGACGGGGCAAAAGACCCGCGCAACGCGATGAACTTCCAGCACCCAGGCGAATCCTTCGGTGCCGCCACTCCGGAGTTCATCACGGCAGAGTTCGTCCGCGAAGAGGTAGCCAGAGGCCGCGCCATCATCCCTTCGAATATCAACCACCCAGAGTGCGAGCCGATGATCATCGGGCGCAATTTTCTCGTCAAGATCAACGCCAACATCGGTAACTCAGCCGTCGCTTCGACCATCGGCGAGGAAGTCGAGAAGATGCAATGGTCCACCAAATGGGGCGCCGACAATGTGATGGACTTGTCCACTGGCAAGAACATCCACGCCACACGCGAATGGATCATTCGTAACTCCCCTGTCCCGATCGGCACCGTGCCGATCTACCAGGCACTGGAGAAAGTAAACGGCCGCATCGAAGATCTCACCTGGGAAGTCTACCGCGACACCCTCATCGAGCAGGCAGAACAGGGTGTCGATTACTTCACCATCCACGCAGCTGTGCTACTGCGCTTCGTGCCGATGACCGCTACCCGTATGACGGGCATCGTCAGCCGCGGTGGATCGATCCTCGCCAAGTGGTGCCTCTCCCACCACAAAGAAAACTTCCTCTACACCCATTGGGACGACATCTGCGACATCATGGCGAAGTACGACGTCTCGTTTTCGATCGGTGACGGCCTGCGCCCGGGATCGATCGCAGACGCCAACGACGCCGCCCAATTCGGTGAACTCGAAGTGCAAGGTGATCTGACCAAACGCGCTTGGGCAAAAGGCGTTCAGGTAATGAATGAAGGCCCCGGCCACGTGCCGATGCACATGATCAAAGAGAACATGGAAAAGCAGCTCGAATGGTGCCACGAAGCGCCCTTCTACACGCTTGGCCCCCTCACCACCGACGTCGCCCCGGGCTACGATCACATCACTAGTGGCATCGGAGCCGCAATGATCGGCTGGTATGGCTGCGCGATGCTCTGCTATGTCACCCCGAAAGAACACCTAGGCCTGCCGAACCGCGATGACGTCCGTGAAGGCGTGATCACCTACAAGATCGCCGCCCACGCTGCCGACCTAGCCAAAGGCCACCCGGCCGCCCAAGAGCGGGACAACGCGCTATCCAAAGCGCGCTTTGAGTTCCGCTGGGAGGACCAGTTCAACCTCGGCCTAGACCCAGAAAAAGCGCGTGAATACCACGACGAAACTCTGCCGCAAGAAGGCGCAAAAACAGCTCACTTCTGCAGCATGTGCGGACCAACCTTCTGCTCGATGAAGATCAGCGAAGAAGTCCGCGAGTATGCGCGACAGCAAGGCATCGATGCTGAGAAAGCCCTTGCCGAAGGGATGGAAGAGAAATCCAAAGAGTTCGCAGACGCCGGTGGCGAGATTTACTCGTAGCGCGCTCGGTTACTAGAAAGCTGGCGCAGCCAATGCTGCGCGCGGGTGCGAGTAGCTTCGATTTGCAATCGAAGTAGCACTTGCTTGTGGTTTAGTCGGTACACTGCCGCGCACTACGGTTTGTGCTATCGCACGCAAGTGGTGAGACCAAGGAACTTGGGGCGTCTCGCCCCGTCACTAGAAAACGCGCGGCAAGGCGCCCCAAGCGCCTTGATCAAGGGCATCACATCGGAATTCATGTCTCACAAAACTTGATGCGCGTTGGATTCAATTGCGAGTCGAAACACCCTTGCCCTACTCCACCAATTTCTTCGATATGACTTTGCCCATGCGCCCCTTACTTTCCAACTCAAGTAAGCCGTCTCCAGTCGCCCCGCTGGCCTTGATGTGAAAGTACATTTTAGAAGTTTTTTCGGATACCTGAAGCGCTCCATCTACGGGGAAAAAACCAACTAACGTGAGTCGCCCTCCGCTCGATGAGATCTTTATCCCATCAGGCATCGGTGGCGCCAGAGTCGCCATCTCGATCGCCCCGTGGATCTCTAGGCATTTCACCCCATCCTTCTCGACCAGCCCGACGAGTTTCATCTTCCCACGGATCTGATCTGGCTTGATCGCCATGCCGTTTTGCGACAACCCCTTCGCAGCCGCCTCACTATCGATCTTCCAACTTTCACCCACGCCGATTAGCTCGTCTGTCCCGAAGAGGAGATCATCACTTGCATCGTCTTTCCTCGGGTCATAAAACTGGGACAAGCTCGAGTTCAGACTCTTACTGATTGTCTCGCCATCCTTCCTCGAAAAATCGATCTCGTCCGAACCGATCGAGACCACGACTTCAGTCCCAGATTCGGACAGTTCCTTCTCGTCCCCTCCCACTTCATTACTGGTCAATCGAATGATTTTCAGCAGGCACTTTTCGATCCGCCCTTCGGCATCGACCGTTAGGATCGTCTCTGTCGCATCGAGTTTCACCACCGTGTTGCTATTCGCACCTGGAGCGGCATCGACCGGCTTGCCATCGACCATGAGCTTCGACTGATTGTTTCGCCCCGCCTGTGCCGACAGCTCATACACCTGCCCGGTTTTGTATGGGCGGAGGAGATCGATCTCGAACTTATCAGCCGTGTAGGCGATGCTCTGAATAGCTGCAAACAGGACGACCGATAGGAAAATATTTTTCATGATAA
>JBLHKE010000650.1:0-4587 GCA_047619485.1 Verrucomicrobiales bacterium
AGAGTTTTTGGTAAACCTCGGGCTTAAGCGCGCTACTGAGGAGTTCTTTGACTTCGGCTAGTGTCGGCCAGAGGTCGGCGAGGAACACTGGCTCGCCGTCCTGATCCATGCCGAGTGGATCTTTGGTCAGGTCGATGTCGACGCGGCCGGCGAGCGCGTAGGCGACGACGAGCGGTGGCGACATGAGGAAGTTGGCTTTGATCGCGCCGTGGATGCGCGCCTCGAAGTTACGGTTGCCGGAGAGGACGCTGGCGCAGACGAGGTCGCCGTCTTTGATCCCGGCTTCGATCGCTGGGTGCAGTGGACCGGAGTTGCCAATGCAGGTGGTGCAGCCGTAACCGACGGTCTCGAAACCGAGCTGGTCGAGTTCTTTCTGCAGGTCGGTGGCTTCGAGGTAGTCGGTGACGACGCGCGAGCCGGGGCCGAGCGAGCTCTTGATATACGGCGCGACCTTGAGCCCTTTGGCATTGGCTTTTTTCGCAACTAGACCGGCTGCGAGCATGACGCTCGGGTTGCTGGTGTTGGTACAGCTGGTGATCGCGGCGATGACGATCGAGCCGTGGCCGATCTGGGTGTCGGTGTCGGTCGCGGTGATGGTCTCGCCCTCGATGAGCGGGTTGTCGAACTCGCCAGCCGGGCTGTCGAGGTGGATCGGCACGCTGATGTTGCGTTTGTCAGCGCTGAGCCCAAATCCGCCTTCGGCGACGGGCATTTCAAACAGCGCGTTGAAACGATCCTGCAACGCGGGGACGTCGATGCGGTCCTGTGGACGCTTTGGTCCAGAAACACAAGGGACGACGCTGCCGAGGTCGAGCTCGAGCTCGTCGGTGTAGTCGATGCTGCCTTTCTCCGGGATGCCGAAGAGCCCCTGTGCCTTGTAATAGTTCTCCACGGTTTTGCAGAGCGTCTCATCGCGGCCGGTGCCGCGCATGTAATCCATGGTCTCGCCGTCGATCGGGAAGAAGCCCATGGTCGCGCCGTACTCAGGTGCCATGTTGGCGATGGTCGCACGGTCTGGGAGTGACAATGCCTCAGCGCCCGGTCCGTAGAACTCGACGAACTTACCGACGACGCCGTGGGCGCGCAGTATTTCCGTGACGCGCAGGGTAAGGTCGGTGGCGGTGACGCCTTCAGCGAGTGAACCGTGAAGGTAGACACCAACGACCTCGGGCACCAGGAAAGTGACAGGTTGCCCGAGCATGCCAGCCTCAGCTTCGATGCCGCCAACCCCCCAACCGACGACACCGAGGCCGTTGATCATGGTGGTGTGCGAATCGGTGCCGACGAGCGTGTCCGGGTAAAAGGTGTCGCCTTTAGAAAGAACGCCCTTGGCAAGAAACTCGAGGTTCACCTGGTGGACGATGCCAATGCCTGGAGGGACGACAGAGAATGTCTCGAACGCTTGCTGGCCCCACTTGAGGAACTCGTAGCGCTCGCGGTTGCGGATGAACTCGATCTGCATGTTGCGATCGAGCGCGACCTGGCTACCGGCGAAGTCGACCTGCACCGAGTGGTCGACGACGAGATCGACTGGAACGAGCGGCTCGATCGCTTTCGGATCGGCGCCTTGGGCAACGGCGGCATCACGCATCGCAGCGATATCGACTAATAGGGGGACTCCGGTGAAATCTTGCAACACGATGCGCGCAACGGTGAACGGGATCTCGTAGTCACCGGGCGACTTCGCATTCCAGTTGGCGAGGTTTTTGACGTCGTCTTCGGTGACTTTTTTGCCATCGCAGTTGCGCAGGACACTCTCGAGGACGATCCGGACCGAGACGGGCAGGCGGTCGAGATTCGGGGCGATGCCGGAATCGCGTAGAGCTGGAAGCGAGAAAAAGTGACCGTCGGTGTCGTCGCCGGTCTTGAAAGTGCGTTTGGTGTCCATTTTTTAAAGTGTAGGAAGGGTGTTTTCCCGAATTTTCGGGAGTGCGGGGCGTAGTTTAGCGAAATTGAACGGAAACTCAAGAAGTAGGCGCTGGAATGAGGCCCAGAAGCCTCATTTTAATACATTCGCGCCCTGTGGGGCACTCCCAGATGCCCTCGACCTGCTAAATTGCATCCTTATTCCGCCGGCTCGGCTGACCCAGCAGCGCCGATCTCCAGCTCGATCTTCAACAGGTTGCTCACCGGCCGATTGGTTTCCGCCGTCTGATTGTCCGCGCCCGATTTGCACAGGTAAATGTAGAGAGTCGCCGCCCCAGTGAGCTCGGGGTCATCTTTGCCGCCTGCCCAGTGCGCCTGGATCTCTTGGGTGTTCGCTCCGGGGTTGAGGCTCGCTAGCGCCCACATTGCCCTCACGTTGTCTTCATGTTGGAGTTCCACCATGACCCCGACGGTCTGGTCGGCTAGCGCAAGCGTGGTCCCCGGCGGCAGGTGACAGATCAACGGGACATCGAAGCTCGCGCCCGGCTTCAGCGCGGGCAGTTTGATCGGCACTTTGCCAGCTGGCCGAATCAAGACGGCGCTATCTCCGGCTACCAATTCCTGCGCCGTCACGATTTTTTCCCAATCTGCCACGGATTTCCACCAGCGCGCGCCATTCGCTAGGCGCTCGGAAAATTTCTCGTGTAAGGCCTTCGAGGCATCGTCATCGGGGATCGATTTCCTAAACGTCGCAAGCAAGGGATCCGATGCCACCGTCACCTGCTTCAATGCCACCTGGTGCTTGCCGAGTTTCGAATCGATGCTGGCGGTGATCACCCCAGCCTCAGCATCGTAGCTGCCGCGACTCTTGCCATCGTGCCATGTGATCGCCGTGAGTTTGCTACTGGCGGCGAACTCCGATTTCCCCGTGGTCGGAGATCCAAAAAAATGGTGGATCGTCGTGCGGCAGAGTGTCATCGGCGAACCAGGCTCAGCAAAAAACTCGAGCTTCACCAGGGCACCATCATCCGCATGACCGAGCCATGGTGCATTCGTCAGGGGATCGAGGAAGCTCGCGGCTGCCGCCTCATCTCCGGCCACCAGCGTCTCTGTCTCCAACGCGTCTTTGGCCTCGTCTTCCAACCCGGTGCGGTGCGGTCGTTTGCAGGACGACAACCCAACCGGCATCCAAAAGCCCGCCAGCAATAGCCAGACCCATCGATTTCTTCCTGCGAGCGGTTGGCAGCAAATCTTCATCTGTAGAACCTAGCCCGGCTCCACGACACCTGCCAGCCTCGAAACTACTCCTCCCCGTCGGGGGTGTCCGAGTGGCTGATCAGTTTCGTCACCATGTCTCGAAAATCACCTACCTGCCCCTCATACACCTGCCTCTGCTCCTCGTTGAGGATCGGTGCCATGCCATTGATGCGCTTGTCGAGAGCCTCGTCGACGATGCCTATAAAGCCCTCGGCATCCAATCCTTCCGGGACATCTCCCGGCTTCTCCCCCGCGTTGATATCCGACAGGATTTGCCAGGCGGCCTTCTGCTGGTCGTCCGTCAGCTCGGTCGCCTCGCTAAGCGCCCCCAGTTCCTCCTCCGTCTTCGTCATGACCCGCTGCATCTCGCGTTCGACCTGTAGAACTTCCAGCTGTTCGAGTTGTTCCACATCCAACACTCCTGCGAGCGCCGCATCGACAGAGCTGAAGTTGTGCTCATCTGCCAAAAGTAAATCGTTGATGCTCGCCTCACCGGTCATCAATCGCACCCCCGCGGCCTTCTGTTCCTGCAAGCGCCCCTGGAGTGCCGCGCGCAAGACATCCTGCTGGTTTTCACTCAAGTTCATCAAGCCCGCGATCCTCCCGACCTCCTTGTCGATCTCACGCTGGGCCTCATTGTCCCCGAACGACATCATCATCTCGATGAACGATGCAGCCTTGTCCTTCTCTCCCTTTTCTTCGCCGACTGCCCCCGCCGATTCGACAATCGTGCCACCCCCAGAATCTGCCGCCGCCACCTCGGCCTCCAGCAGCAAAATCCGCTCGTGTGCCTCGGCGAGATTTTGGGTGTCACGCCCCGGATTGAGCCGCTTCATCTCAACCGCCGGAGCAACCTCGAGTTCGTCGGGTGCCTCCATCAATAGTTGTGCGCAAAGCAGACCTACAGCGCCGACGGCAATCCCGAGCATGAATCCGAGGTAGTTTCTCATGGTTCAAGATACGAAACGCCCCCTTCCAAAGTTACACAGGTCGGCACAATTACCCGTTGGAGCGGGGTGAGTTCTGGGTAATCTACGCCTGCCCCGGATGCCCGAAGCCACTCTCACCAACGCCATCACCAACGCGCTGCACGCGTCGTTCCTCCTCGCGTACTTAATCGGGGCGACCCGCGCCAAGATCCCCCGCGTGGTCAAAGGCCTGTTTTTCCTCCTTTTCATCCTCAAACTGATGGGGGTCTACGTCCACTACGCCCCCTACAGTCCAAGCTCGGCCCGCGTCTGGGCGATCATCGCGGTCTCGACCGTCGCCATGAACTTCATCGTCATGCGCGAGGCTCGCGTCGGGTGGAAAGTCTGCTTCGGAGTGATCGCAATCTGCATCGCGGCAACCGGCATCTTCCTCACCGGAGTCGGCGACTTCTCCTACATCGCACTACCAACGGCTCTGGTATTCGGTGTCGCCGCCTATCACGCACACCCGGGCTCCAAGCTCCGACTCGGACTG
>JBLHKE010000651.1:0-4577 GCA_047619485.1 Verrucomicrobiales bacterium
GCCCATCCCAGCACCGGAAGGGATGCGTTTTTCGATCTGGATGTCTGCGTTGACTTCGTTGCCGGTGCTCGCCTCGAACGCGCGCACTGCTTTGATCGCCAGATTCTCCTCGCCGAGCGGCAACTCGGGGTCGTCGCAGCGGAGGGTGACGCCCCCGGATTCGCGCAGCTCGATCTCGATGGTGTCGTACAGGGAAATTGGGCACATGCGCGTCTCGATCTCGTGAAAACCGTCCTTCCGGCGTCGGACGACACGCAGCGACAGGTTCACTTTGGCGGGGGCTTGGGTACGAAAAATCTCTGACATGATGAATCTCGAACTTGCCGTCTCCGCAGAGCTGAGGCAACGGTTTGTTGTCGCCAATGTCCTACCAAGTCCTTCTCTACTACAAATACACTCATCTCGATGACCCTGAGACCTACCGGGCCGAGCATTTAGCCCTCTGTGAGCAACTCGGGCTGTTGGGTAGAATCATTGTCGCGGAGGAGGGGATCAATGGCACGGTCTCGGGGGAGATCGATGCGACCCAGGCCTACATGGACGCTATCCACGCCGATCCACGCACGGCGGATATGTGGTTTAAGATCGATGCGACTCAGGGGCACACCTTCCCGAAGCTGTCGATCAAGGTGCGCGACGAGATCGTTGCACTGGACCTCGGAGATGGCGATCTCGATCCCAAACAACTTAGCGGCAAGCGCCTCGATCCTGCCGCGTTCAAGCAGGCGCTCGAGGAACCCGACGTGATCGTCCTCGATGGGCGCAACGATTACGAGAGCGCTCTCGGTCGATTCCGTGGGGCAATCTGCCCAGATGTGAAGAATTTTCGTGATTTCCCAGATTGGATCCGGACGAACCTAGCAGATGCCAAGGACAAGAAAATCCTCACCTACTGCACCGGTGGAATCCGTTGTGAGAAATTAAGCGCCTTCCTCCTCAAGGAAGGGTTCAAGGACGTCAGCCAGCTGGAGGGTGGCATCGTTGCCTATGGCAAGGACGAGGTCGTCCACGGCGATGGCTTCGAGGGGCAGTGCTATGTTTTTGATCAACGCATCGCTGTCGATGTCGATCCTGATGCCGAACCGGTCTCGGTCTGCCTGCGCTGTGGCGAGTCGAGCCCGCGCTACGTCAATTGCGGATACGCGCCGTGCAACGACCAGGTGTTCCTATGCGAAGGATGTGAGCAAGAACACGGCAGGTTCTGCTCGGACAAATGCGCCGAGCGAAAACAGGCCGAGGGTAAATTCGCGAACGCCTAGCTCGTAGCTTCGATTTGTGATCGACGTCACGTCGCAGTCTAAAGCTCCCCGACGTCGACCCACTTGCGCTCCTTCCACGACTCCAT
This sequence comes from Verrucomicrobiales bacterium, assembly GCA_047619485.1. Classification (GTDB taxonomy): domain Bacteria; phylum Verrucomicrobiota; class Verrucomicrobiia; order Verrucomicrobiales; family DEV007; genus JBLHKE01. The sequence continues at coordinate 1,346 of JBLHKE010000651.1, forward strand.
CCCCAGCTCGGCTAACTGCACGCCTTTGGCGCTCTCGCGCAAGGTGTAGCGCCATGGTTCGTCGCGCGCGACGTGGCGGATGAATTCTTCCCACTGGATCTTGAAGGCGTTGTCGTATTCGAGGTTGTTTGGCACTTTTTCCCAGGCGTCGAAGAAGTCGATTGGCTGCTGGATATCGGGATTCCAGACTGGCTTCGGGGTGTTGGCGGCGCTTTGTGTGTAGACCTCGCGCAGCCCGGCGACGGCGGATCCGTTGGTGCCGTTGACCTCGACCGTTAGCAGATCATCGCGGCGCACGCGCACCGCCCAACTCGAGTTGAACTGACACACCGTACCGTCCTCGAGCAGGAAGATCGCATACGCGCTGTCGTCGGCAGTGCAGTCGTAAGATTCGCCGTTCTCGCGGCGGCGGTGATCAATATCGGTGTTGCCATAGGCGACCAGCGATTTGATTGGACCGAACAGGTTGTCGATGACGTAGCGCCAGTGACAGAACATGTCGATCATCATGCCGCCGCCGTCTTCGGAGCGATAGTTCCAACTCGGGCGCTGTGCCGGCTGGTCGTAGTCGAGGCCGGTGAAGACCCAGTAGCCGAACTCGCCGCGCACCGAGAGTATTTTGCCGAAGAACCCGGTCTCCTTCAGCATTCGCAACTTGCGGAAGCTCGGCAGCCACAGCTTGTCCTGGACCGCGCCGTTCTTGACGCCAGCGTCTTCCGCGACCTTTGCGAGCCTCAACGCCTCGGCGGTATTGGTCGCGGTCGGTTTTTCACAGTAAATCGCCTTGCCTGCCTTGGCCGCCATCTCGATGAACCCGGCACGCTGGAGCGTCCCGGAAGCGTCGAAGAAGATCTCGTAATCGCCGTGCTTGCCGTCGAGTGCCCCCTGCACGTCGGTGGTGTATTTCTCGATGCCATTGGCTTCGGCGACACCTCGGAGTTTGTTCTCGTTGCGCCCCGTGAGGATCGGGTCAGGCATGAGGGTGAGGTCGTCGGATACCTTGATACCGCCCTGCTCGATGATCGGGATGATCGAGCGGATTAGGTGCTGGTTCATGCCCATGCGTCCGGTGACGCCGTTCATGATGATGCCGATTCTTTTTGTGGTCATAGTGCTAGTGTCGAGTTGATGATTCGTTTCAGGTAGTCGTGTTGGTCTTCAGCCCAATGGGCGTCGGAGAAAATCTCGACCTCGTGGAGCCCTCCGAAACCGCTCGATCGCACCCACCCGCCGATCTTGTTAAGGTCGATGCAACCGTCTCCCATCAGGCCTCGGTCGTTGAGGAAGTCGGTGGTCGGCGTTTTCCAGTCACAGATGTGGTAGGCGGTGAAGTTGCCGTTCTCTGCCGCCCGCGAGATCTGCTCTTCCAAATCAGGATCCCACCAAGTGTGGTAGACGTCGCAGGCGATGCCGACGTTCGGGTGGCTGTCGAGTGCCTCGCAAAGATCGTTCGCCTGGGCCATCGTGTTCACTGCCGAGCGATCGTCTGCATACATCGGGTGCAGCGGTTCGATGGCGAGAATCACCCCGCAGGCTTCAGCGTGCTCAAGACAGGCGCTGATCCCGTCGCGGATCTGGCTACGGGAATCGGTCAGCGACTGGCCGGGCACCGCGCCGCAGACGAGCACGAGGGACGGTGCTCCACAGGCGGCGGTCTCGTCGATCGCCCGCAGGTTCTCGTCGATCGCGCTCTGGCGATCAGGGACGCTGATTGCCGGGAAAAAACCACCACGGGCGACACTGACCACCTCCAAACCCGCCTCGCGCGCCTGGCGGCCGACGTCGGCAGGATTCCGCCCGTCAAAACTGTAACGCCAGAAGGTGATGCCACCGACACCCGCGCGCGAGTAGTTCTCGATGCATTCCTCAGTCGACCACGGCTTTGTCGTGATGGTGTGGATGGCGATTTTGGAAGGAGTCATGGATTAGATGAGTTCGTCAGATCGATTGGTGTCTTCGTTCATGACCCTGATACTTGTAAACCTGCTACTTGCCACTTGCCTCTACGCCATCATAGAAATGGTAATCTTCGCCTGCTGCGATTTTACCAACGAGGAGAGCCGCCTCGCGCGCATGGTAGTCGCCCCACATTGAGGACTCACCATTGGCGATCTTTGATCCCTCTGGCACGTGGTCCCAGCCGTTCGGCTGGTGGTAGATCGAATGGAGGATCAGGCCCTGGTGTGAGTCGTCGCTACTGAGGTAGGGCTCGGCGAGAAGCGTTTTCAGAACGGTCAATCCCGCTTGGGTGTAGTCGGCTCCTGAATCGCCAAGATAGCGCCCGAATCGGATCAATCCCTGACAGGCGATCGCTGCGGCAGAGCTGTCGACAGGCTCGTGGTCGTTGTAAGGATCGGCTGGACGGTCGAGCACGTCATCGCCAAGCCGGTGCAGGTTCGGTGCGCCCGTATCCCAGTAGGGAATGCCATCGGTCGCCGTATGGTTGATGTAGAAATCACAGGTCGCACGCGCGGCCTCGATAAAGGTCGCCTCGATCTCATCGCGCCCACCGAACGGCTCGAGTTCAGCGTCGTCGAGCGTCGCGAGGTACTCGAGTTGTTCCGGAAAACCAACCACCGCCCAAGCGAGCCCGCGGGTCCAGGTGGTGAAGCCGCTGAATCCCTGCTGCGAGTTCGGGCAGCGGAACTGCCCGTCGTTGGTGTTGAACACCGCCTCATGGGTCGTGCGTCCCGGCTGGGTATCGTAGCCATCGCGCCCCTCGCCGTAGTAGACGCAGAAGGTCGCGGTTGCGCGGGCGTGGTCGAGGATCCTACCTAGCAGCGAGATCTCCTTGTCGCCCTCGTCCATGTACTGGTGCCCGAGCGAATGACTCACTGCCAGCGCGCGACACGATCGGATGGTATCAACGAACAGGGAATGCGGACCATTAAACGAATAGATGAAACCGCCCTCCGGGATCGTCGTCCAGCGTCGCGCCTGGGAGGCTCCAGAAATTTTCAATGCCAACTCGTAGAAATTCTGTTCCCACTCGTTGTGATCGAATCGTCCCTGCTTCATCAACCGCAGTAGGTTGCCGTAGGTGCTGACGTTGTTAAATCCATGGTCGTGCACGCCGAAATGACTCACGTGGGGCGCCATTTTCTCCAAGGTGTTGTCGCGCGCATATCGCAGGTGCCAGTCGTCGGACGTCGCATCAAACTGCAGCGCGGCGGATCCGAACTCGAACCCCTGCGTCCACTCGGTCCAACCCCGGGTGGTGTACTTACCCGCA